>NZ_JBBKBV010000030.1:0-45384 GCF_037892815.1 Oceanobacillus sp. HCA-5259
TTGCTCCAGTTGGTGAGCGGGACATCGGGGTCAGAGCAAGTGTCCCAGTTGGGACATTAGGGTCAGTGTACCTGTCCCATTTTTTCACAATTCGTTCCATTCCATTTCAAATAGAGGGCAATGATTTCAGGGAGGATTTCTATTTATTAGTTAAAATTCAGATTATTGGGGATTCAAACGGGAGGCAGTTCCAACTTTATATGATGGTAGTGCATTCGGGAAGATGGAGTTGTCAGAGCACTTTCTAGCGGCTGAATGTTATTGCAGGGCGGAGAGCGGGTGGATCAGTCCTTTTATAGCGAACGAACACGGCAAATGGAAGATAGAATGGCCTTCACTGTAAATGGTAGTTGTTCTAAGGCACAAGGTTTCCTTCACGACGAATTATCTCTTCTAGAAACATAGAAGCCCGCCCTTCCTCTATAAAATCTAACCTGGGACAATGCCTCTGACCCCTCTGTCCCACCAAACTGGAACAATGCCTCCGACCCCAATGTCCCACCAAGCTGGGACAAGTGCTCTGACCCCGATGTCCCGATTAAATAGTGATTGTTTTGGGGTGGGCGATTGTTTGGTATTTCTCCAGTTCGGTTGTGGATATGAGGATTTCTGGATAGTTTTGCATGAATTTCATTTCTTCAATCGTTTGGACGGTACCGACAATCGGCTGGATGCCCATCCGTTTAAGAACAGCGAGATCGAGCTGTTGAACCGTTTGAAAATCGAACTTAAGCATATAATAAGATGCCATGAGTTCTTTCAGTAAGAAGAAATCATGAATTCCTGGATTTTCCCTAAGTAAGCCAAGTTTGATCTGCTTCGATAATATGCGCAGTCTAGCGAGTGAATGATGATTTTCCGAAATAATGAAAACATCTTCCATTGCTTGATGCTGGCGGATGATATCATACACATTCTCCTCCAGACCGTAATAGAAACCGCTCTGTTTAATTTCGATGGCAGTTTTTATTTTGCCTTTTGTTAAATGGATGACTTCTGCGAGGGTGGGAATTCGTTCATCATGATTGATCGGGAAAGCAAGCAATTCCGCATAGGTGAATTGATTGATTTCACCGCGACCGCTTGTTACACGGTCGATGGTCGTATCACGCATGACGACGGGGATACCATCTTTCGTCAGATGCACCTCCAATTTTGTATGGGTAAAGTTCAAATCGATTGCTGCCTGAAAAGAAGACAATGTATTCTCGGGAAATTGTATTGGATAACCGCGCTCCGCAACAGCCTGTATTTTCATTAAATTCTCCTCTCGATTGGGCTACATATCGATTCTATGCATCATTACTTTTGATTATACCCAGGGAATGTTAATTTTGGATGAATTGGAGAATAAATGTTTGTAAATGGAGAAGAAAAACGGTATAAAATAAAAGGAGATTCTAGTAGAGGAGGAAGTGACGGTGTGGGATAGTAAAGTTACTTCATGGAAAAGTTATATTTTCCTGATTGCGAGCATCGTAACAAGTTTGTCCATGATCTTGCTTGGTCCGGTTGCGCAATCTTCGAGTGAAACGGTGACAGATATCATCGCAATTTTTATTATTGTTGGACTAATCGTGTCTATTGTGATGAGCATTGTTACATTTGTCTCGAAGCGAGAAAAGAAATTGATTCCTAGTATAGCGCTCGTTATCACGTTACTTAATATTGGTGTAATTATATATCTTGCGTGGACTTAGGTGAATTTTGCATAGTGATTAGAGGGTATGCGGCCTAGTATAGATGCATACCCTCTATTTTTCATCAAAAATTTGGTTAATAAGAATCCGATCGATTCATATCATGTTTCCGATGTGGCGGTCTTTTATACTTCTATCCGGTTCTTATAAAAGCTGCTTAGGAACCGCAAAGAGAGAGCCCTACTTTCAATTAGCCAAATATCGTCCAGAGCTTGTTGAATATACTCGATACGATGTTTGTCACTTTTCCAAGAATATCACGTAAGGAAAATCCGGGTTTTTCTGGTTTTCCAGGTTTATTCGGCTTTCCTTTTTCAGGCTGTTTTTCTACGGTCACGTATTCAATTGTTTCATGTCCTCCTAAGTCAACTACTTTAATTTCAAATACATTTTCCCCTTCATCTAATGCTCGTTCGAATTCTAGTTTTTCATTAAATTTATTACTTCCGTATGGTTGAGAGAGTTCATTATTATATACATGGTCACCATTAATGAATACATCCATCTGGTCGAATTCATCTTTAATATGTGTTTTTAATATAACCGTGTCATCCTTTGTCTTTTTCTTTGCATTCACTTTTAAACTTGCAGGTGTTGAATCGACAAAGTATCTACGACTGAATTCGGCCTCGTTTCCAGCGTTATCCACTGCTTTAATCTTGTTCAAGTAATAACCATCTTTTTTATATTCCACTGTAAATGTAAAGTGATAACGATCTTTCTCCTCATCAAAAATGAGCTCGGCCTCTTTCCCATCAACCGTTACTTCACGTATTCCCGATTCATCTGTTACGAATCCTGTGACTTCTACTACTTTAGATGTTTCCACGCCAAAAACTTCCGGTGTAGTTACACGTAAATCTGGAGGTGTCGTGTCTTTTTCCACGAGCTGAGCTTCTTCCTCCGCTTTGTTCCCCGCATAGTCAACTGCTACTACTGTAACGACCTGATTGTCGAAATCAACTGCTTCACTAAACCGATGCTCGCTTTCGCCATTTACATATGGCTCTTCTAATACGGATTCACCGTCCACAAGCACATCCCAATAAGCAATACCACTTCCGTCCATATCATCCATTTCGACTGTAACTAAATTTTCATCTTGGTCCATTTTTGCATCGACTTCAGGTTCTGTTATATCGAGAATGACTGGTACTGTCAGTGTTTGTGCTTCGGCATCTGGATAATCAATTGCTGCTTCTACTTGTAAGTAGTACTGACCTTCTGAAGCTAGCTTACCATTCACTTTACCGTCCCATCCCCAAGTACTTGACAAACTATAGTGTGGGGAGCTTCCGTTATCATAATAATTTTTTCGCAGGTCCGATTCCTTTCTGATTGTGCGAATTACTTCCTGATCTTCATCAAGCACTTGAAAGCTAGCTTCTTTGGCATTACGTAAGAGAGAAAGCATCAGGAAAGAATCGTCCTGAATACCGTCGCCATTTGGTGAAAATGCTATCTTTTCCGGATCAATATCTCCTGTGGCTAAATCTTCTCCTAAAAATTCATAGTTTCCATCTCCGTCGCTAGTTACGACTCCTGTTACGCCATAATAGGAGGATTCATCCCATAACGGTTCATCAAATATTGGTGCATCTTGCCAGTCGCCTTTAAAACCAACATATGGAACAGTTAAATTTGGATTTGTATCGGACGGATCAGTTAGCGTAACAAATCCTTCCAGCCAATATCCGTTTGTATAAATCTCTTGCAAATCAGCATCCACCGAACTCATATCAATTGATACCGTGATGGATGTTCTACCTTGTGCCGGCACTTGAACCGTTCCCACCTGTTCTCCATTGACTGTTGCCAATGCTCCAAGATCAAGTGCTCCAAATAAATTCGGTGCCGTAACAAACATATCACCGGCGTCAACCGGAGTATCCGTTTGGACGTTTACACTCGCTTCATATGTTACAGCCTCGTCTGTATAATTTTCTGCTATCAGTTCAAATGTTACCTTATCTTCTGTAAAATCTTTTAATGCTACTTTTGCTTCGTTTGTTTTTGCTTCCGTCACTACTACTGGAGTAGAAAGAGCCGCATGTAATTGCATCATTCCCGCACCTTGTCGACGCGGTGAAACGGGGGCATCATCAAACTCAATTTGCGTTGCTGTGTTCATTAAAATATTTTTAGCAAAATTAACACGATCCGCATTGTCATAACCAAATTCATTATCCACTCGATCTAATACAAGAGCTCCACCACCAGCTACATGTGGAGCAGCCATAGAAGTTCCGCTCATTAAACCATATTGATTGTCGTTCAATGTAGATAATATTTGCCCGCCCGGAGCTGTGATTTCTGGTTTGAAATCAAGATTCGGTGTTAGCCCCCATGAACTAAAATCACTCATTTTGCCTGCATCTGGATTATCAATTGTTGTTTTTTCACCGTTAAAGGTAATAGTGACTGCTTGTCCAGCCTGTGCTGCTTCGGCAAGGAGATCTCCGTGACTCTTTAGCATAAAGAGTTGTGGTATTGTAATTTCTGGATCTGTTTGCATATTTACAATACCATCTGTATTGTTATAAATGATTACACCGGCTGCACCGCTATTTTGAGCATTTAATGCTTTTTCCGTAAATGGATTACCTCCACGTTGGATGAGTGCATACTTTCCGTCCACATCTTTACCTTCAAAGTCTTCTGGATAACCGAGTCCTGCTGCAACGATTTCAAATTCTTTTTGATCGATAGTGTTAGGATGGGTGCTTCCCGCTGATAAAAATGCTGCTTCTCCTATTTCTCCATCAATGGAATACTCTAAGCCATCAACATCCATAAACGTATTCTCAAAAGATGCGACTTGGAGGGAATCAGTCGAAACACCAGGTGATCCAGCCACCCCATAATCTGGGTTAGATGCATATGGGTAGAAATAGCCGTCACCGAAAAGTGCTGAGTTTCCTGCAGATATCGACATCAGTACACCGTTATTTACGGCACGAGTTACAGCTTGTTGTTCTGGTGAGTCTTCACTGACAAAGCCTGCAGCGCTCCCTAAGCTCATGTTTAGTACGTCTACACCTAGTTTGATTGCGTCATCAATTGCTTTAATATAAATATCGCCAAATGTTGATTGCATATCTGGATCATTTCCAAAAACTTTTAATGCTAAAAGCTGTGCTTCAGGTGCAATCCCTAAAATACCACCGTCTGTTTCTTCCCCATTAGCCCCAACTGTTCCTGCAACATGCATACCATGATAGTTAGCAGTTGCATGTTTTTCCCTAATTTCATCATTTTCATCCATATAGTTATAGCCATAAGGTATTTTGTCTGTATAATATTGACCTGGCAAATTCTCCGATTCTATCTTTTTGTTAACGAAATTTTCCGTCAGTTTACCAGTTTCATTATCTGTAAGTATCATGTCGTCGTGGGTTGGATCAATCCCGGTATCGATAATTCCAACAACCATCCCTTCCCCTTTGACACCGTAGTCTCGCCAAGCTTGCTGCGCTTCGACCAGTTCTTTACTGTAAACCATATCAGGCTTCACTTCTGGACGCTCGTATTCATTTACCATGTGTACTGTTTTAACGTTTGGAAGTTCAGCTATTTTTTCAATATCTGCATACTTTACCTCCAGACTAAATCCATTTACAACTGTTGTAAATTCCTGGAGTTCTGTGACTTCAATCTTTTCCGCTTTAATACTATCTTTTACTTCTTTTTGTTGCGTAATTACTGCTTTTTCTAATTTATCTTTTTCTGGTTCTGTTAAATTTTCATATTTCATCCCGCGCGTTGTCGCTATTTCAATCGGTGCTTTATCATCAAGCTCTATAATGACACGCACATCTTTATTGGGATCCACCGTATCTTTAATTGATTCAGATTGCTCCGCTGTAATTTCAGTTTTCTGGTTTAATTGTCCTGGCAACTCCTTCACCATTGCATTTACATATGAAACGTTGCTAAAAACTAATAAAATTACAGCAATTAAAACAGATAATCTTTTCCCCATTTTTCTCCCCCTATGAATTAAAATTTAAGCGTCTAAATTGTAACAACACTCTCCATTTATTCCTATTCTTCATCCCCCTTCGCACACATCTAAAAATTCTGATAAAACAATTTTATGAAATTACAAAATTCTACACTAGTGTACAAAGTAATAGTAGGAAAGTTTCTTAAATTCTGCTTTACAGGTAAATAGTAGGCCATCGGGGAATCAGAATAAATGTCAAAGTTCGGTGGAGGGGGACAGGGGTCAGAGCAATTGTCCCATAAAAAAAGGGGACAGTCAGATGCTGTCCCTGCTATCCCGCTTTCTATGGATTTTCCATTTAAGTTTACGCAGATAATCAATAACTGGTCGTTTTCCTCCGAGTACAATACCGGCAAGTTCAGAAATTATATGGAGGAAAAATAGAACGAAAATACTTACGACAAGAGAGAACTTTGTACTAACAGTTGAAAAGAGAATTGCTAGTCCACCGAAAACAGCTCCAAATACATACATGATGAGTACTGTTTGTCGATGACTGTAGCCTGCCCTAATCATCTGATAGTGGATATGTTTATTATCGGCTGTCATAATACTTTTCTTGTTATATGCCCTTCGAACAATGGCAACTAATGTATCAAAAATTGGAATTGCCAGTACGATAATTGGTACAACAAAACTAAAGAAAGCAATGTTTTTAAATAAGCCGAGCATTGATATTGCTGCAACCATGTATCCGAGGAAGTTCGAGCCCGTATCTCCCATATAAATTTTAGCCGGATAAAAATTATGATAAAGAAACCCGAGATTCGATCCAATAATGACAATGCTTAAAGATGCAGCAATAAGTTGGCCATCAATAATTGCCATAATGAAAATACTAACCAAAGCAATTGTTGTAACACCCGTAGCTAGTCCATCTAATCCATCAATTAGATTTATTGCGTTGGTTACTCCAACAACCCAAAGGACGGTAATAAGCACACTAAAAAATCCGAGGTCAATCATGCCAATAAAGGGTATGGTAATCCGTTCAATAATCAGCCCCGATGATACTAAAAAAGATGCAGCAACGAGCTGGCCTGTTAGTTTTGCAATCGGTTTAATATCAAAACGGTCATCCAGGGCACCTGTAATGACAATTACCAAAGCACCGAAAAATATTTCTGGCATATGTTCATGTCGTGGAAATAAATATAAGCCTCCTAGTAAAGCCCCTAAGAAGATCGCAAGTCCACCTAGCCGAGGCGTAACTTTCTTGTGTATTTTGCGGTTATTCGGAAAGTCAACCGCACCAACCCAAATGGAAAATCGCTTTATTGGATAGGTTAAAACAAAAGATGAAACTAAAGCTATCGTAAAAGCAATAGCTAGATCGACAAAGTTAAACATAATATTCTCCTAATTAACATATTCAACAAACAATTTACACGTATCGATTAAATTATAACGAAAGAAAGGTTGATTGGGCAAATTTAACCGTGAGGATACCGGGACATGGGGACGGAGGCGTTGTCCCGATTTGGAGCGGGACATGGGGTCAGAGGCTCTTGTCCCGGTTTTGGGGGCGGGACATGGGGTCAGAGCTCTTGTCCCGATTTAAGGGCGGGACACGGGGTCAGAGCTCTTGTCCCGGTTTAGGGACGGGACACGGGGTCAGAGCTCTTGTCCCGATTTAGGGGCGGGACATGGGGTCAGAGGCTCTTGTGCCGGTATATCACCCAGTTCAATTGAATTTTGAATAATTTGGGGACTATTATTGGGGCAATCGCTTTGTTAGAATAAGGATGGGAGACAACGATACATAAGAATAGGGGGGATTTCTATGGGACTGTATATTTTTGTAATAGCAGCCGCTATTGCAGTATTTGGTATTTTAATGATGTATAAGAAAAATGTAGAACGACTCAAGGAAAATCCGAGTCAAGTTGCTGAAGTACATAAAAATTTCTTCATTAGTACGGCACTCATTGAAGCATTACCGATTGTTTTACTTATCCTAGGATTCGTCAATGTCGAACCGGTGCCGGTGGATCAGATTTATCTACCTGTTATTATTGTTATTATGTTAATTGCGTTCTCGGTCTTCTTTGTCTTCTTGCAGCGAGCTGTAGGTACTGATGAGGACAGCAAGCAGGTTGTAACTAGCTTTTCGATGATTGCGATCATGATGTCGAATGCCATTCCTATTATTGCGCTTGTGTTTTTATTTTTGTCGGTGCAAGGATAATGTGTGGAATAGATGGCTACATAAGGAGACACTCGTTCCGATGAGTGTCTTTTTTGTTCTGTGCGGGACAGATGCCCTGACCCCAGTGTCCCACTGAAGTTTGGGACAACAGCACTGACCCCAAAAAGGCATCCTCCTGGGACAGTGCCTCTGACCCCAATGTCCCGCTCAAACTGGGACAGTTGCCCTGACCCTGTATCCCGGTGTATGATTTGGGTAGGTGTTTTTTTTGAGGGGGTTGGTTTGGTGGTTGGTTCGGGTGATCGGGATAGTATTGTGAAGGTTTGTATGATAGCTGGGAAGATTATGTTGATGAGCGGGGCGGAGACGCATCGGGTGGAGGATACGATGAATCGGATGGCGCATGCCTTTGGCGTCGAGAGTGCGCAGAGTCATGCTACACCTACTGGGATTAATTTCTCAGCTGGGATGACTGAAGTGAATAACTTTGTGCGGATTTTAAAGCGCCCGACTGATTTGCATAAAATAGCCGAAGTGAATAGTATTTCCCGGAAAATCATCGCCGGGGAATTAAGCCCGGAAAAGGCATACCGCAAACTGCTAAAAATTGAAGCGGCCCCTCCTGTTTATACGGTTTGGCTGCAGATTATAATTGCTGCGCTCGTGAGCGGCTGTTTTGTCATAATGTTTCAGGGGACCTGGACTGATTTCCTTCCAGCCTGTATTGCCGGTGGGCTTGGCTTTGCGGTAATGGCTGGGATGGACCGTCTTCTTGAAATCCGTTATTTGGCGGAGTTCTTCGGTGCTTTCGTCATTGGAATCAGTTCTTATCTGTTGATTCATTATGGATTTGCTTTGGAACTCGATAAAGTGATTATTGGAGCAGTGATGCCGCTCGTTCCTGGGCTCCATATTACGAATGCCATTCGCGATATGGTAGCGGGACATCTGCTTTCTGGAATATCTAAAGGTGTCGAAGCGACATTGACCGCGTTCTCGATCGGTGCTGGTGTGTCGCTGCTATTCGCTTTTGTCTAGGAGGGGGTTCTTTTGACGATACTTGCACAACTTATTACAAGCTTCATTGCATCAAGCGGATTCGGAATTTTATTCAGCGCCCCGAAAAGAGCCCTCATTCAATGCGGATTCGTTGGGATGTCCGGCTGGATGCTTTATTATTTTCTGACACCAGCGGTTATGAATAATGTTCCAGCGACGATTTTTGCAGCGATGCTTGTATCGGTGCTCAGTTATTTCTGTGCCCGCCTGTTTAAAGTGCCGATTATCATTTTCAATATTTCCGGAATCATCCCGCTCGTGCCAGGTGGGCTTGCATATAATGCGATGCGTCATTTTGTCGAAAATGATTATACGACAGCAATTGAGCTATCGGTTGAGGTTGCATTGCTTGCTGGTGGAATTGCGATTGGATTAATGTTTTCAGAGGTCATCCGGCAAGTTGTCGTGAAACTGTCGGTTCATAAATAAGATAAATAACTTCAGCTTGAAACAGTACACACTTCTGAATATTTTTTCTTTTAAACAATTCACTGACTTTCAGTTCGTATCTATTGCTAAATTTCTAAACTCCATTACAATAAAATAAAACTTCATTCTGCGGGGTTTACTTTTTAACCTAACGGAATGTTTAATAAAATAATCGAGCCGTTACTGGAAGGGCGGATCTCCCACTTTAAAGTTTGAAGTAGGAGTCTTACAGCCAGTTACACTGCGATAATTTTTATTCCAATAAAGTGAGGGAAGTTTGATGAGTGAACAAATAAAGCCAAAAGTTTTAATTACAATATTTGGAGCAACAGGTGACTTAGCTAAACGTAAGCTATACCCTTCCATATACCGCCTTTTGCGGAATAATACGATTAGTAAAGATTTTGCCGTAATTGGACTTGCACGTAGAGGATGGTCCAATGAGGTGTTCCGCGATAATGTAAAGGAATCGGTTGAACAAGCATTTGGTGAGTGCGAGGAGTTGGATGATTTCGCGTCACATTTCCACTATCAATCCTTTGATGTGACGGATAAGACAGCTTACGACCGCATGAAAGAATTAGTGGAACAGCTTGAATCACAATACGACACAGAAGGAAATCGGTTATTCTATTTGGCTATGGCGCCGGAATTTTTCGGACAGATTGCAAATAGCCTGCAGGAATACGGCTTGAAAGAAACGCCGGGCTGGACACGCTTGATTATTGAAAAGCCGTTCGGTCATGATTTGGATTCGGCAAAAGAGTTGAATAACCAAATTCGGGCAGCGTTTGATGAGGAGCAAATCTATCGGATTGACCATTATCTTGGAAAACAGATGGTACAAAACATTGAAGTTATCCGGTTTGCGAATGGAATTTTTGAACACTTGTGGAACAACCGATTTATTTCCAATATCCAAATTACGTCGAGTGAAACGCTCGGGGTGGAGGACAGGTCGCGCTATTACGATGATTCAGGGGCGATCCGGGATATGGTGCAGAACCATATGCTGCAAATGGTTGCGCTGCTTGCGATGGAACCGCCGATCAGTCTGACAACGGATGAAGTTCGTTCGGAGAAAATTAAAGTAATGCGTGCGCTTCGGGAACTTGACTTAGATCAGGTTCATGAGTATTATGTCCGCGGGCAGTATGGACACGGTGTTGTAAATGATAAAGAGGTCGCCGGTTATCGAAAAGAATCGGAGGATCTCATCTTTTCCAATACAGAGACGTTCGTGGCTGGGAAAATTTTAATCGATAATTACCGCTGGGCTGGGGTTCCGTTCTATATTCGAACTGGAAAACGAATGCCAGAAAAGCGGACGAAGATTGTCATTGAATTTAAAGATATCCCGATGAACCTGTATTTTAAGAGTGAGCGGGAACATCATCCGAACTTGCTTGTCATTAATATTCAGCCGGATGAAGGAATCGCCCTTTATCTGAATGCGAAAAAATCTGGTTCTGAGGCACTTGCGGAGCCGATTGAGCTTAGTTATAAACAAGGCGCGATGCCAGCAATAAACACGCCAGAAGCGTATGAAAAACTTCTATATGATTGCATGATTGGTGACGCGACAAACTTTACACATTGGGATGAAGTTGCGTTGTCCTGGCAATACATCGACCCGATCTTAAAAGTTTGGGAAGATGAACAGCCGAACTTCCCGAACTATGAATCCGGCTCGATGGGACCGAAAAAATCAGACGAACTCCTCAACCAAGACGGCAACCACTGGTGGGAAGTTTAGCTGGGACACGGGGTCAGAGACCTTGTCCCAGATTTAGCGGGACACGGGGTTGGAGCGGGACGCGGGGTCAGAGCTCCTGTCCCAGATTTAGCGGGACGCGGGGTCAGAGCTTTTGTCCCGGAACTATAAAAATGGGTCATTCAAGATGATTTCTTGAATGACCCATTTTTTTATTATATATGCGATGACGATGGGACTCTTATTAAGTGGGACAATTACACTGACCCCAATGTCCCGCCATCTGCGTTCTATCTGGGACAGTTGCTCTGACCCCATGTCCCGCCGCGCTCATTATCTCTGGCGGGTGTCGTCTCTGTCGAGTTCTTTTTCTCTTTCTGTGTCGTCTCTTTCGATTATGTCTTCGTTGTCGTTGTTGTCGCCATTGTCGCCATTATTACCATTGGTTCCGTCGTCGATGTTACCTTGGTTGTCATCATTTTGGTCACGTGGTGTTTCGTCAATTGGTTCGTTATCATTATTGTCATTGTTGTCGTTATTTGTCGCACACCCTGTGATCAATGTAAGTGCTAATGCAAGTGAACCAATACGGAGAAGCCATTTATTCATCATCTGTGTATGCCTCCTTTTCCTTAAAGTAGTTGCTCGAATTTAGCATAACCACTTTACCCGAAAGTCATACATTATACACATAAAAGACGATATCGCTCCTCCTAACACACTCCCTACTGAATCGCAAATGTAATCTCCGCTTCACAAGCTAGCTCACCATCAACGGTTGCCCGGCCTTTCCCTTTCCCGATCGGCCCTTTCATCCGTGTAATTTCCACTTCAAGTCGCAGTTGGTCTCCTGGTTTTACTTGACGTTTAAAACGACATTTATCCAGTCCTGCGAGGAAGCCGATTTTCCCTTTATTCTCTTCCTTATTCAGCACTGCAATTGCACCAACTTGGGCCATTGCCTCAACAATCAGCACGCCTGGCATGACCGGATATTCGGGAAAATGTCCTTGGAAAAACGGTTCATTGATTGTTACATTTTTAATGCCTACCACGCGTTTCGCTTCGTCCATCTCTACAATTTTATCGACTAATAAAAATGGATAACGGTGCGGGATAATTGCTTTAATTTCTTCCGTATTCATGTTTTAATCTCCTCTTTTCACCATGATAAAGCAGGGATATTTAAAATGATGCTTCCATATCCTTTTGCTTGCTAGTTTTGATTATATCAAGTTTGCATGTTTGACTCCAATCGAAAACGGAAAAAGAAAGGCAAGTGCATTTCTCAAAAATCAACCTTAGAAGTAGTTAGGAGGAAAACAAAATGCTCTGGTCAATTATTGTTCTATTGCTCGTATTATGGCTATTAGGCTTTTCATTTGATGTTGGCGGCGGTCTTGTCCACATACTTTTAGTTATCGCCTTAATCGTGCTTATTTTCCGTTTAATAACTGGAGGACGGGTCGATTAACTTTTAATTAAAAATTGCAGCCTAACGAAAGCTAATACACTCACAAAAAGGACATAGGATTTCCACCTATGTCCTTTATCATTTACCACAATATAACTTGTACGTGTGGCTCTTATACGAGAAGAAGTGCCACTTTATTCTTTTGTAACGATGTCGATGATATGTTGCCAGGTTTCCACCTTAAGTGCGTCTGTCGGGGTTCCGTCGCCAATGATTCCGTAACCGATCATAAGCCCTGCTACAAGGGCAAATACGGCGAGAATCGCAACAATAATAATGCGCAGCCAAATCGGGAAAATCCGTACTCTCGATTGCTTGTCCCGCTGTTCACTTCGCCTTTGCTGCTCTTTTGTTTCAGGACTTTTTGCCTTCGATTGTTTTTTCTCGGCGGCAAGTTCCGCTTTTTTTGCACGTTTATTTAGCTTTTTATCCTCTGCTTCGCTGGATTTTTCTTGTTTCTTTCCTATTCCAGCTAGTCTTAATTGCTTTGTTGACATCGTTTGTTCTCCTTAATCTTAACTTCTCAGTTGATTGATGAGTCCCATCATCTGATCGGTCGTTGAAATCGTCCGGGAATTAAACTGGTAGGCACGCTGAGCCACCATTAATTCTGACATCTGAGTTGCCAAATCAACATTCGCCTGCTCCAACATCCCACTTTCAACTAATAAATTGGTAACTCCGATTTGCTCCACAACTTCATCCATCACATAGCCCAACTCACCAGCATCAGGCAGACGGAAAAGATTGCCACCAGCTGCTTCCAGTAAATGTGGCCGCGTAATTTCGACAATGCCAACTGCACCAACTACCTGCAGCTCACCATTCCGTTCAACGACGATTTGTCCATTATCGCGAACCTCGATTCCCTCGAAGCCACTTGCAATTATAATTCGCTCACCATTTTGCCCAAGGACGGGTTCGCCATCGCCATTTGTCAGCATCACTGCATCCGCCCCTGCACTCGTCGGCTGTAAATAAAAACTTCCATCGCGTGTGTAATTCGTCTCGAGTGCTCCAGGTTCCCCCGTTTGAATCTGGAAAAAATGCCTTTCATTGCGAAGGGCAAGATCGAGTGCCCGGTTTGTCGTCTGTAGAGATCCGATAGAAAAATCATTATTAATTGCTCCAAGCTTTGCTCCAGACCCAACACGAATTCCTTCTGGCGTTAGTCGATTCACCGCATTTTCCGGGGTGTTTAGATTATTGATTTGCTGGGTTAAAAGGGAGGAAAATTCCGAGTTTCGTGTTTTATAGCCAGGTGTTTGGCTGTTCGCCATATTATGTCCAATCAAGTCCAATTTCTGTTGCAGCTGATTCATCGTCACAGCTGCCTGAATCATCGTCCGTGACATCTATAAACCTCCAATCTAAATCTTGTTTAACCGAGGCGGCCGATATCTGACACTGCTTTTCCTAAACTTTCATCATAAGCCCGTAACACGCGCTGATTCAGTTCAAACATCCGGTAAGCATTCAACTGGTCTGTCATCGTCGCCTGCGCGTCCACATTCGACTGCTCTAGAAAGCCTTGCAAAACAGTAAATTCAGCATCAGCCGGTACCGCAATTGATTCGCCGTCGTACAGGTTATCGCCTTCTTTTGTTAGTTCATTCACATCGTTTACGTAGGCTAGTCCTAGCGGAATCGTTTCCGTATCGGTATGAAGCATTCCCGTATCCGTCACGGTAAAATCTCTGCCACCTGTCTCAATCGGTGTACCAGCGTTATTTAACACGTAATAGCCCTGATTCGTCACAAGAAAGCCGTTCCCGTCAATGGTGAAATTTCCGTTGCGAGTGAGGCGTTCTTCCCCTGCTTCATTTTGTACACGGAAAAAGATACCACCTGTCTCGTCCGGTACTGCATCTTGCGTTATAGCAAGATCTGTTCCGATATTCGTCTCGCGGATGCCGCCCTGCGCAAAATTAGGTACGAATTCCTGGACATAGACTCCGGTATTAAGCGAACCGATTGTCTCACTTATTGGGAGATGCACGTTCCGATTCACCGGTAACTGTTTCTTCCCTTGGGCTTGAATCAGCATTTCAGGAAATGACCGGATTGTTGCTTGATCCGCCTTGTATCCTGGTGTATTTATATTTGCCAGATTATTCCCTAATGCTTCCTGATGACGCTGCTGGGTCATCATGCCACTTGCAGCAGTGTAGAATCCTCGTAACACGCGATTTCCTCCTTTTTAGCGTTCAGGATATTTTGAAAAATTATTGAATTACTAATAAAAATCTGTGGATTATGAACTGAAAGTTGCTAGCAATAACCTTTTCCGTACTGCACCTAGCACAAACAAGATGAATTCTCTTCTTAAGTAAGCTTCTTGCGACTTTGCAACGAATGTTTCTCTACCGTGAAAAAACTACCTCGGAAGAACCGCTTCCCGTCCTGGGAGACACAGTTTCTACGTTGCGTTGCCGCGACTACTGCTATGTGCTGGTACAAACGCTCTTCGGTGGGACAAGTAAAAGCAGTCCCAAGCCCGCGAAACGATTCGCCCAACTTACTGTAAGGGTCGCTTAGCACCTTTCAATCTTATCCAATCTTTTTACCTTCGATCTTATCAATGTTTTCAAGCATGATTCCGGTTCCTTTAGCAACACAGCTCATTGGCTCTTCCGCCACAAATACAGGCACCTTCAGCTCTTCAGCAAGCAACTGGTCCATACCGTGGATGAGCGCTCCTCCGCCAGTGAGAATGACACCACGGTCGATGATGTCAGCAGATAGTTCCGGTGGAGTCTGCTCAAGAACCGTTTTCGCAGCTTGTACAATTACATAAACATGTTCACGAAGCGCTTCTTCAATCTCCTTGGAGTTTACCGTTATTGTTTGCGGAAGGCCACTCACCATGTCTCGACCACGAATCTCAAGGGATTCATCACGTGAACCTTCAAAAACGGTTGCGACATTGATTTTAATTTCTTCGGCAGTCCGTTCACCGATTAGGAGCTTATATTTTTTCTTAATATACTGTAGAATTTCTGCATCAAAATTATCCCCTGCCATTTTAATGGACTCAGAGGTTACAATGCCACCCATAGAAAGAACGGCTACATCTGTCGTTCCTCCACCGATATCGACAACCATGTTTCCACTCGGCTGGTAAATTTCCATCCCAGCACCGATTGCTGCGACCTTGGGCTCTTCTTCCAGATATACTTTCTTTCCGCCTGACTTTTCCGCCGCTTCTTTAATCGCTTTCTGCTCGACTTTCGTAATGTTCGTCGGGCAGCAAATGAGCATGCGCGGTTTTGTAAACAGGCCTTTAACATTGATTTTATTAATAAAATGCTTTAACATCGCTTCAGTCACATCAAAATCAGCAATTACCCCATCTTTCAACGGGCGGATTGCTTCTATATTTCCAGGTGTCCGACCAACCATGCGACGGGCTTCTTCTCCGACTTCCAGTACTCTTCCAGTATTTCGGTCCATCGCTACTACAGCTGGTTCATTCAACACAATTCCTTTTCCTTTTACATGAATCAAAACGTTGGCGGTTCCAAGGTCTATTCCAATATCTCTAGAAAACATTCTATCTAGGTCCTCCCAAATTAACTTGTCTTACATCGTGATTTAGACACAATGCTACTATTAACATATTTTATCACAGTTTGTCACATTTAACTTCTTTTATTGATAATTATTTTATGAAATTTTTGTTGTGCTTGACGGCAGATAGGGGTGCGGGTTCATTCTGGGAAGTTCTGTAAAAAAATGGGCTACTAATCCCGGGAGGCGACTAGTAGCTTGGGGGTATTAATTCCGGGAGGGGTTTACCTTCAGGCGGCCTTCATTTTTATATTTCTGTCTCGTTGCTTCCCCGCCACGCAGGTGTCTGATTGCTTTATGATATTCCAGCACTTCTTTCACCTGTCCGGCAAGTTCGGGATTGATCTCAGGTAAACGTTCAGTCAAATCTTTATGGACAGTACTTTTGGAGACCCCGAATTCTTTGGCAATTTTCCGGACTGTCTTTCTCGTTTCAATCACATGCTGTCCAATACGGATTGCTCTTTCTTTGATGTAATCATGCACACCGTTCGCCTCCTAAGTTGATCGTTCTGAGGTGTCATCTCTTATCTCTTCAACCGGGGCTCATTATTTAATGCTGTCAACTGAACCGAAAAGTGAGTCTATGTAATTTGCATCATTGCGGGAACGGAAAAAGTCACTACTATGCTCTTTCACCTCAGCACTAAAATCTTGGTTGGTTTGTAACATTTTATTACAAGCACCAACCGAATATGAATAAATCTTTTTGGGACAAGGGGTCAGAGCATTTGTCCCAGTTTTTGAGACGGCTTGTGGGACAGTGGGGTCAGAGGCGATGTCCCAGTGGGACAAATGCCTCTGACCCCACTGTCCCACCACGCAAAAACACCTTGGCCTGAAATGCCAAGGTGTTTGCTTGTGTGTTTATTCTTCTGTGTCGTCTTCCGTTTCTTCTGGTTGTTCATCTTCAACTTCCAAGTCAGCGTCGGATTCATCTAGTTCAGCATCAGCGTCTTCATCCTGTTCATCCGCTTCCTCTGGCTGCTCGACTGCATCCGTTTCTTCTGTTGGTTCTGTTTCTTCCGCTTCTTCTGTTACACCTTCTGATTCGTCCGCATCCTCCGCTACATCCTCAGTTGATTCAGCTGAGTCCATGAGATCATCAATGCTTGCAAGCGGTTGGTTCAGCAATGCTTCCGGGTTCACAGGTGTATCACCTTTTCGGACTTCGAAGTGAACATGGTTGCCATGCTCTGTTCCGAATTTATTTTTCCCGGCTGTACCAATTGCTTCTCCTTGTTTTACATTTGCATCTGCTTCAACCTTCACATCGCCAAGACTCGCATAATAGGTTTTCACATCGTCACCATGATCGATTACGACAACATTCCCTAAAAGCGGGTCCTCTTTCACTTCAGCGACTGTACCACTTAACGCAGCGACTACTTCAAAGCCTTCCCCATCTTCTGTTGTAATATCAATACCTGTGCTTTGATAATAACGATTGTTGTAATGGATTAGGGCATTTACCTTCTCTGATTCGTCTGCGTTATAGTCAAAAAATTTCGTTACAATCTGCGCTTCTTCACTGTTTTCGATCGGTAATTGTACGACTTCTTGTTGTTCCATGACAGGCTCTGCTTCCTCTTCATTTAGAACCGGGGAATACTCTTCGGACTGTTCCCGCTCCTCGACAATTTCCTGATCGTCTCCATTATTTTGGTACCAGACAACTGCTGAGATTAATAGAGCTGCTAGAACCAAATAAAGACTAGGGAAGAACCACTTTTTACGGAAAATGCGTGTCCAACTTTTTTTTGGACCGAATTTGTTTTCCTCATTCATCTTCATCACCTCAACAACCATTCTGTTCAGAAAATAGAAAATCTATACATCTGCAAGGAAATATTTTTCATAAACATGTATTATTTTGGTTGTTAAGGGGAAATTAAGCTGTTACTTGCCAATATTATCAGTAATCAAGGAAAAACCCCCGTCTATTTCGAGACGAGGGTCGGAGCTGCTTCATCAAGCGTACTTATATCTATTCCCTGATAGTAATGCTTCACGATATCTTCATAGTTCTTTCCTTCCTTCGCCATACTATCCGCACCGTACTGACTCATGCCGATGCCGTGACCATTTCCTTTCGTCGTGAAAATATAATGATCATTTGCTTGTTTAACGGAGAAATCCGTGGAACGGAGCTCAAGCTTATCGCGGATTTCCCTTCCTGTGAATGTGTTTTCATCCATTGTAAATTGACTGACGCGGCCACTGTCTGAGCGGGCAATCGTAATATGATCAGCCGCATCACTGGATAACGTAATACCAAGACGCTCTTCCAGTTCGGCTTTCGTAAATGTTTCCTGATTAACGAGCTTCGGGTTTTCTAAATCCCATGGGCTTGGCACGCTCCGTAGATAGGGCAGCTCTTTTTCCCAATAGTCCTCCGAGTTTTCCGTATAGCCATTACTCATCGAAAAGTAGGCAGGCATGATCGGAGCATCTTCATACGTTAAAATTTCTCCACGCGTCGATTCCACCGCAGCTTTGATTTTTTTAATATTGTCTTCATAGGCACTGCCCCATAGCTGCTTTAATTCGTCATTGTTCTTATATACCTGATCTTGCACGGTATCTGTAATATCGTAGGAATCCTCATCATTTGTGAGGAGATGGTTAACTGTATACGTCCGAGCTGCAATGGCTTGAGCCTTCAGTGCCTCCATTTCGAAGGTTACAGGCATTTCCGCAGCAACGACACCGACAATATAATTCTCCAGAGAAACATCTTCAACGACATCTGCTTTCGTTCGCATGACCGCGACGGATATGGCTTCCTGTTGTTGTTCATTCATAATTGTAAAATCATCCGCCGGCTCTGTTGCTTCATTATTTTTGTTCTGTGGCAGCACGATCAGGCTCGGAATGGCAATAATAAGGATAAACAGGGAAGCAACCAGCAGGATGAGCGGCAGCCGGTAAGAGAGCTGGTGATGTTGGAAATAAGCAGAACCCTTACGTTTAATGAAAGGGGGTGGCTTTCGTTTCATTGTTTTAAACTTCGGCTTGCTGGATACTGATTTCAATTGTGTCTTTTTCTTGAGTAGTTTCTGGATATGGGCGTTTTTCTTCGGACTTTTCACAAATTCCCTCCTCGTCGCTGATTTGCCGTGAAGAGGAGTTTCACTTCCCCTTATGCACAGCCTAGTATTGCAATCTACTATTATATTTATACGAAAAAGTTAGAAATAGACCTGTGAATTGCAGTTTATAGGAAAAAATATAACGGTTTAAAGGCTATAAATACAAATAACCCCTACCAGAATTGTTTTTTCTGAAATAGGGGTGTTTAATTTTGTATCCAGGCGTCCGAACTGCCCGACGGTTTATTTTTTATAATAACTTTGCAATTGCTTCTCCGCTTAATTCGTTTGTTTCTGTAATTGTTTCAATCACATTGTCGAACTCATCAACACGGACAATGTCAGCACCTAATGCAGCAAGCTTTCCAACAATATTCACATAGCCGCGGTCAAGATGCTTTAATTGAGTGACGCGGGTATGTCCTTCTGCTACAAGACCAGCCAAAATAAGCGCAGCAGCAGCGCGTAGATCGGTTGCTGCAACTTCAGCACCTTGCAGGTCATTTAGCCCTTCTACGATCACACTGCGACCTTCAATTTTGATTTTAGCGTTCATTCTTCTGAACTCTTCTACATGCATGAAGCGATTTTCAAAAACCGTCTCGGTGAGGACACTTGTGCCATTTGCTTTCAGCATCAAAGCCATCATCTGGGATTGCATATCGGTAGGGAATCCGGGATATGGAAGTGTTTTGACATCGGTTGATGTAAAGGTTTCCGGTCCGATCACACGGAGTCCTGTGCCTTCTTCTTCAATCGATACACCCATTTCTTCCATCTTGGAAATAACGGAACGGAGATGTTCGCTTTCCACATTTTCCACTAAAACATTTCCACCTGTAATTGCAGCTGCAGCCATGAAGGTTCCTGCTTCAATCCGGTCAGGAATAATCGTATGCGTTGTGCCGTAAAGCTTTTCCACTCCGTAAATACGGATGGTTTCTGTACCTGCTCCAACGATATCAGCACCCATTTTATTCAAATAATTGGCTAAATCAACTATTTCAGGTTCTTTCGCAGCATTTTCAATAATCGTCGTTCCTTCTGCAAGGGATGCTGCCATCATGATGTTCTCGGTTGCGCCAACACTTGGCATGTCGAGATAAATTTTTGCACCTTGAAGACGACCATCCACTCGTGCTTCAACGAACCCATTGCCGACATGAATGTCTGCTCCCATAGCTTCGAAGCCTTTCAGATGAAGGTCGATGGGACGGGATCCGATGGCACATCCACCCGGCATTGCGACGTTGGCATGGCCGTAGCGGGCAAGTAATGGTCCCAGAACAAGCACAGATGCGCGCATTTTTCGTACATATTCAAATGGGGCTTCTGTAAGTAATTCCTTGGAAGCATCAATTTCCACGGTATTCGTATTTGCATTAAATTCTACATCGGCATTTAGATTTCTCAGTACTTCATTAATTGTATAGACATCAGCTAAAACAGGTACGTCTGTTATGACACTCTTGCCTTCGCTGGCAATTAAACTCGCAGCCAAAACTGGCAATACGGCATTTTTGGCACCCTCTATTTTTACTGTGCCGCGTAGTTGCTGTCCACCTCTTACGATGATTTTTTCCATATTTATAAATCTCCTTCAAATCCTTATTTCTAGATATTAGTATTCAGTAATTAGGATAGGTGTTCCTATCGTGTAGACAAGCTCTCCTGATTCCTTCTCGGCTGTGGCAATTTGCACGTTATAAGGTATACCTTCCAGAATGAATTTGTCATTCCATAGTGGTGTATACCCGTAAATCAACTTTTTAAGCTTGGACATTTCGTATGAATCATACTGTTCTTCTATATGTACCAGCTGTAGCGATTCTGTCAAATTCTCCATAATCGCCCTATTCCCTATTGTATCATCTTCTATCACTTCAATACAAGTAAATGATTTGACATTTGTGTGGAAAAGTTTATTCAGAAGATTTTTACGTGTCTCGTCATATTCCTGCTGGACTGATTCGTTCCATGATTCTCCTTTTAGGACGGCAATTAGTTCTATTTGCCCTGGATTTTCCTTCGCTATAATCATTCGTTTTTGGGTTATAATTAATGCCGGTTTATCGGCACTAACAAAGTTAAATATTATACTATTTTCATCTTCTGTTCTAGATACGAAATAACTATTTTTTTTATCATTCACAATTTGTTCAAAGTCAGTTGTGTGGATTGTTTCTTTCAGGGTTACTTCCCAGCCTGTTAGTGGTAATTGGTTCGTAGTTGTAATTTCTGTCAGCGTGTGTAGTGGGTCTATTTCTGTATGTGCAGGAGTTGATCCTGTCAGCGTTATAAAGGTTGCGATTAGAAAAGATATAATGAACTGTTGCATAGTCGTTACCCCTCTCCATTTGGTTATTTCCAGTATGGACAGAAGGCAGAAATTTATTCATAGATTGGTAGAATGAGAGATTGACTAAGATTCTGAAGTAAAGAGTGGAGAAATAAATCCGAACAAGTTATAAATGGAGCATTAAAGCTTGAAAATACTTCACTTTAGCCGTGGGCGACTGGCGAGCCGCAACGAACAGAGCATTCTGTCGCTTCTCACCTAGGCTTCCCATCTAAATCCCGATGAATAAGAAGCTCTCGTGCCGGTGCTGGTCACAGGACGTGACTGTACTTGCCGGACCAATGAAGTCTAGCGTATATTCCCGGAGCTAAAAAGATAATTTGTTCGGATTTAATCCATATTAGTATATATGCTCCTCCCCTTCATTGAATAACCTTTCCATTCGTTAACGTTAAAACAGATAGATCAGATCCTGTGACCATTGTAAGATGTCGAGGACGAATCTGCTGACTCCTGTTCCAACCATGATGGCAAGGAAGAGTAGGAAAATCCTGCCATCTTGTGGATGGCCTTTTCGAATAATCGGATCAAAATTCAACTTGAGCATGACTCTCCATGTGAGCCAAATGAAAAATATATGCGAAATCATTCCAATTAGCGCAAACTGTCCAATTGAAAACATAAAACGACCTCCCATAAGGAATATTATTGTCGATATTTCCCGGGAAATGATTTCCGGAAACCGGGACAGGGGGTCAGAGCGATTGTCCCACTTTTAGTGGGACAGATGCTCTGACCCCCTGTCCCAATGAAAAAAATCTCTTATAACCTGTGGTGTCATAAGAGATTTTGTTTTTTATTTTCCGCCTGCGCTGAGGCGATTCATTGCGCGTTTGAGTGCTAATTCAGCTCTCCGGAAGTCGGTATCGTCTTGTTTCGCTTGTAAGCGACGTTCTGCCCGTTCTTTCGCCTCTTTTGCGCGGGCGACGTCAATGTCGCTTGCTTTTTCGGCAGTTTGCGCTAAGATAGTTACTTTATCCGGTCGCACTTCCATGAAACCGCCACTTATTGCGACTTTATAGGTTTCGTCATTTTTCTTTAAACGAGCAACACCTATCGCTAATGGAGCTACTAAAGGGATATGACCTGGTAGAATACCTAATTCTCCATCTTCTGTCATACAGACGATCATTTCATAATCCTCTTCCAGAACTGTACCACTAGGAGTTACAACACTCACATTTAGTGTTTTCAGGATAAACCCCTCCTAATATTGGTAAGAAGCAAGTAGAAATTCCTCATCTCTACTCACTTCTTCCATTTTTTATTGTGATTGTTTTGCTTTTTCCACAACTTCTTCAATGCTTCCTACCAGACGGAATGCATCCTCTGGAAGATCGTCATATTTACCTTCTAGAATTTCTTTAAATCCTTTTACCGTTTCGCTTACAGGCACATATGAACCTGGCTGACCAGTGAACTGTTCAGCAACGTGGAAGTTTTGTGATAAGAAGAACTGAATACGACGTGCACGAGAAACCGTCAGTTTGTCCTCTTCACTCAACTCATCCATACCAAGAATTGCGATAATATCTTGTAATTCACGATATTTCTGAAGTGTTTGTTGTACTTCCGTTGCTACGCGGTAATGCTCTTCCCCTACTACTTCCGGGTCAAGGGCACGAGATGTGGATGCTAGTGGATCCACCGCCGGGTAGATACCTTGCTCTGAAAGTTTACGGTCAAGGTTTGTTGTCGCGTCAAGGTGTGCGAATGTCGTTGCCGGAGCCGGGTCCGTGTAGTCATCCGCAGGTACGTAGATCGCTTGAATTGATGTTACGGAACCTTTTTGCGTTGATGTAATTCGTTCTTGTAACTGTCCCATTTCAGTCGCAAGCGTCGGCTGGTAACCTACCGCTGAAGGCATACGGCCTAATAGCGCGGAAACCTCGGAACCTGCTTGTGTGAAACGGAAAATGTTGTCGATGAACAGTAAAACGTCCTGGCCTTGTTCATCACGGAAATGTTCAGCCATTGTTAGACCCGTCAAGGCAACACGCATACGTGCTCCAGGTGGTTCGTTCATCTGACCGAATACCATTGCCGTTTTAGCAATAACTCCAGAGTCTTTCATTTCAAAGTAAAGGTCATTACCTTCACGTGTACGCTCTCCAACTCCGGCGAATACGGAAATACCACCGTGTTCTTGAGCGATGTTGTTGATTAGTTCCTGGATCAGTACGGTTTTACCTACACCCGCACCACCGAACAATCCAATTTTACCACCTTTAATATAAGGTGCGAGCAAGTCAACAACTTTAATTCCTGTTTCCAAGATTTCTGTTTCTGTTGACAGTTCTTCAAATTCAGGAGCATTTCGGTGAATTGGATCTAAACGAACGTCTGAAGCGAGTGGCTCGTCCAGGTCAATGTTTTCACCTAATACGTTAAATACTCTTCCTAATGTCACATCTCCTACTGGTACGGAGATTGGTCTGCCTAGGTCTGTAGCAGGCGCGCCGCGTTGAACGCCATCCGTGGATGACATTGCAATCGTACGGACACTGTTGTCACCAAGGTGAAGTGCAACTTCCAATGTAAGCTTGCTTTCCACTCCATTTACGTTGATATCTACTACAAGAGCGTTGTAAATATCAGGAAGTTGGCCGTCTTCGAACTTAACGTCGACAACAGGACCCATTATTTGTGTAACATGTCCCTTACTCATGGATTTCCCTCCTAACAATAATCTCCAATCTGCTATTCAAGTGCAGCCGCTCCACCAACAATTTCGGTGATTTCTTGCGTGATTGCTGCTTGACGTGCACGGTTATATGCAAGTGAAAGGTCATCGATCAATTCATTCGCATTATCAGTAGCGCTCTTCATTGCAGTCATACTCGCCGCATGTTCACTCGCTTTTGCGTCTAATAATGCACCGAAAATTAGACTCTCAGCATATTGTGGTAGCAATACATCTAAAATCTTCTGTTCATTTGGTTCATATTCGTATTCACTGTTCGCATTTCCTAGATCTGCGATATCTTCTATCGGTAGTAACTGCTTCTGTGTAACGACCTGTGAAATTGCACTGACATAATGGTTATGGAAAATGATTAATTCATCAATTTCTCCATCTGTGTACATTTGCACCGTCTCGGAAGCCAGTTCTCTAATTTCGGCATATTCCGGTTGATCTGCTACACCAAGGATACTTTTGCCAATTGGTAAATTACGTCTTCTACAATACTCAAAGCCTTTTGATCCCATGACGATGAGGGTATATTCAGATGGGTCGTTATGACGCTCTTCAATTGTCTTCATGAGGTCTCGCAAAACATGACTGTTATACGCTCCGACAAGTCCTTTATCTGATGTGATAATGAGGTAACCAGTCTTGTTTACCTTGCGTTTTGTCAGCATTGGGTGTGAGACATCAGTATGGCTGTTAGCAATACTGCCGACAACTTGCTGAATCTTGTCGCTATAAGGGACAAAACCTTTTGCGTTACGTTCTGCTCTTCCCATTTTAGAGGCAGATACCATTTCCATCGCACCAGTAATTTGCTTCGTCTTTTTTGTAGAGTCAATTCGTGCTTTCAAATCTCTAAGTGATGCCAAGCTATTTCACCACCCTTTCGCAGTGATATGGGAGAGGACCGGTATAAAAGAACACCGGACCTCGGGTTTTTTAATTAATTTTTACGCATTTGATGGTAAGAAAGTATTCTTAAACGCTGTTACAGCTCCATCCATCTTCTCTGCATCTGGAAGTTGTCCGGTTGTGCGGATTTCTTCTAGTAGTTCGCTCTCGTTTGTAGCGAGCCAGATATTCATTTCCTCTTCAAAGCGGACGATATCTTCCACTGGAATATCATCGAGGAAGCCTTTCGTAAGTGCGTAGATAATCATCACTTGATTTTCTACAGCGAGTGGCTTATGCAGCCCTTGTTTCAGTACTTCAACTGTTCGCTCCCCGCGGTTCAGCTTGGCTTGTGTTGCTGCGTCAAGGTCGGAACCGAACTGGGAGAAGGCCTCAAGCTCACGGAATGAAGCAAGGTCAAGACGTAATGTACCTGCAACTTTCTTCATCGCTTTAATTTGTGCATCTCCACCTACACGGGATACAGATAGACCTGGGTTAATCGCCGGACGTACGCCGGAGAAGAAGAGGTCGGACTGTAAGAAAATTTGTCCGTCTGTAATGGAGATTACGTTTGTTGGAATATATGCAGAAATATCTCCTGCTTGTGTTTCAACGAATGGCAGTGCGGTTAAAGATCCGCCGCCTTTTGCGTCACTCAGTTTTGCTGCACGCTCAAGTAGACGTGAGTGGAGGTAGAATACATCTCCTGGGAAAGCTTCACGTCCTGGCGGGCGGCGTAATAGCAAGGAAAGTTCACGATATGCTGTCGCTTGTTTTGATAAGTCATCATAAACGACGAGTACGTGTTTTCCGTTGTACATGAATTCTTCACCCATCGCTACACCTGCATATGGAGCAAGGTAGAGGGATGGCGCCGGGTCAGATGCACCAGCAGATACAACAATTGTATAGTCTAATGCGCCGTAACGGCGAAGGACTTCTACTGTAGAACGTACAGTGGATTCTTTTTGTCCGATTGCAACATAAATACAGATCATATCTTGATCTTTTTGGTTAATAATCGTGTCGATTGCTACGGTTGTTTTACCTGTCTGACGGTCACCGATGATTAATTCACGCTGTCCGCGTCCAATTGGTACAAGCGCGTCAATCGCTTTAATACCTGTCTGTAATGGTTCGAATACCGATTGACGGTCCATTACTCCTGGAGCAGCCGCTTCAATTGGACGAGTTTTCGTTGTGTTAATTGGGCCCTGACCATCAATCGGCTGACCTAATGTGTTGACAACGCGTCCCAGAAGCTCCTCTCCAACTGGTACTTGCATGATTCTTCCTGTACGGCGAACTTCATCGCCTTCTTTGATGTCTGTAAACTCACCAAGAATAACGATACCTACGTTACTTTCTTCAAGGTTCTGTGCGAGTCCCATGACTCCATTTTCAAATTCGAGTAGTTCTCCAGCCATTGCATTCTCAAGGCCGTGTGCACGTGCAATCCCGTCCCCGATTTCAATAACTGTTCCAACATCCGAAACTTCGATATCTGTTTCAAAGTTTTCGATTTGCTGTTTTATCAGCTTACTAATCTCTTCCGCATTAATGCTCATACCATTTCACCCCTATCATCATTTGTTTGCTACTGCAATTTTCCGCTCAATCCGGCGCAATTTCCCACTGACTGAACCGTCATAAATCGTGTTCCCGACGCGAATTTTAATGCCGCCAACAAGAGACGGATCAATGACATTCTCAAATTCGAGGGTCGTTTTACCGATTCGTTTGGCAAAAGATATCTTCAAATTATGTTTCTCATCAGCGGTCAGTTCGCGAACAGAATAAACAGTTGCAACTTCAATTCCTTTTGCGTCGTTCACCCGTTTAATGAACGTTTCAACAATGGATGGAATAAGCATTGTACGATGGCGTTGTACAAGGAGTTTTACTGTATTAACGACATCTGTATGTAAGCCTTTGAAGCTTTTTGTTACAAGCTGTTCTTTTTGTTCCCCATTCACTCTTGGATGCAATAGGAATGCGTTTAAATCTTCATTTGTTTGAAAGACGTCACGGACGACTTTTAAATCATCCACAAATTGGTCCAGTGTGGATTTTTCTAAAGCTAGTTGAAAAAGAGCATCTGCATAACGCTTGGCTACTACGACTTCACTCATCGCTCTTCTCCTACCTCTTTAATGTAGTCATTAATGAATTCCGCTTGGTCTTGTTCATTGATTTCTTTCTCAATTACTTTACTTGCCACTAACACAGATAGGGAAGCAACTTGTGCTTGAAGCGCTTGGATTGCCTGTTCTTTTTCATTTTGGATATCCGCTTGCGCCTGTTCTTTGATACGTTCAGCTTCCGCGCGTGCAGATTCAATGATGTCCTGCTCTTGTCTTACACCGGCAGTTTTTGCATCTTCAATAATTTTCTGTGCTTCCTGTCTTACGTTGTTAAGCTGGTCGGCTGCGTCTTTTGCGGCCTTTTCAGCTTCCGCGCGGCTTTTTTCTGCTGCATCGATTTCATTAGCAACATAGTTTTCCCGCTTTTCCATCATGTTCATGACTGGTCCCCACGCGAACTTTTTCAGTAATGCAAGTAGAATTAGGAAGAAGATTAATTGAACAAGCATATCGCCCACTCGTAATCCTCCTACAGCTGCACCTACAGACATAAAGTCGATGTATGAATGCACTGCTTTCACTCCTTTCACGGATCTTTCGGAAACGGCTTCCCGCTTCCATTTATACTACAATCAAGTGATTTTTCATTTCATAAAGTAAAACTTAATTTTAGGGGTGTTCTTTTCATCCCTAAAAATGTTAGTAAAACCAATCGGCCGTTACTGGACGCGAGGATATCCCACTTAGAACTTCCATTTTTCGTCCATTCTTGATATAGGTCCTGCCTCCAGTTACACCGCAATAAAGGAATGGCGAAGATTCCACAAATCGATCCTCGCCATTTTCAACTTATTTAAGAACGTGTTCTTACAAGAAAATAGCCATGAATGCGATAACCGCTGCGATGATTGGAATCGCCTCAACTAGTGCTACCCCAATAAACATTGTACCTTGTAGTGAACCTTTGAGTTCTGGCTGTCTTGCAATACCTTCCAGTGCCTTACTAACGATCATTCCGTTACCTAGACCCGCACCTAATGCTGCAAGTCCGATTGCGATTGCTGCTGCTAAAGCTCCCATTAAAAATTTCCTCCTTTTTTATCTTAAAGCTATTGTTTTTTTATTTAATGGTCTTCTACGCTCACTTTATGAGACATGTACACCATTGTTAACATAACGAATACGTATACCTGAATTGCACCAATGAATAGCTTGAAGCCCATCCAGGCAAGTGTTGGAACTGCTGATAGTACGAAACTAAGGATCCCGGAACCAATTCCAGTTGCAAATCCTGTAGCTGTTAATCCAATAAGTAGACTTAAGAGAATTTCACCTGCATAGAGGTTACCGAATAGACGGAGACCAAGTGTTAAGGTGTTGGTAAATTCCTCAATAATCTTAAACGGTAGCATCAAAGGAACTGGACTGACATAAGTCTTGAGATAATGTTTCGTCCCGCGTAGTTTGATTCCGTAATAGTGTGTTAACACAACAACCATGGTTGACAATGTTAAGGTTAGTGTTGCGTCAGCTGTTGGTGATTTCCACCAGAGGTCGTCCCCAATTGTAACAACGGTGACGAGTCCTGCAACGTTACTGAATAAAATGTAGAGCGCGAGTGTGAGACCGAGTGGCAAGAATTGTTTCCCTGTCTTCCAGTCCATCGTGTCGCTGATGATACCTCTTACAAATTCAATGGCCCACTCCATGACGTTCTGTTTTCCTGTCGGCTTCATTTGGAGGTTGCGACTTGCCCATACACAGACGATGAATACAAGTGTGGAAATTACTGCAATCATAAATACGTTTGCGAGGTTAAAGTCGAGCCAGGATATCCCAAAAACATCTTCAACTATTGGAGCTGTATGATCCAAAATTATCACCCCTTTACATCGATGGTTTTCGAACATTTGACTGTTTTTCTACGATAACAGTCAAATTGCGGTTGTGTGGATATTTTAGATACCCACCTTAAAACCTACATATTACAGCTGCAGGTAGTATGTAGTGCAGAATTCATCTTGACTTTTTGTTGATTACAAAACGAAACATTCCATCAAGACCGAGTATGATGTAAGAAAGCATCAAACCAATTACTACAGCAATAATATGAAAGTTTTCCTCAAAGCGAATTGCGATAAGCACACCTAATACTGCTGCCGCCATTCTAGAGAACGTTCCCAAACCTCCACGTGCCTCACCTGATTCTGCTACTCTATCACCAAGCTGCTTTGTCTTGTGCTGGAGCAGCCATAGGTTGTAGAAACTGATTGCTCCACCTAACAGGAGTCCATTAAGAATCCTTGTATAAGGAAGAAACCCAACTCCGAGCACTATAAGTGCCAGTAAATAGAGCATCCATTTACGTTGGCGCGTTATCATACTTTCAAATTCGTTCATTTGTATTCTACGCTCCTACTGTGAAACATTCGCAGGCAGGCAATGAACTTCCCACTTGCGAGGCGCAGTTCTTCTACCCGATAGCAGAAGGTGATGTACCTCCAGTTGCCAGAAACTTGCAAGAATCAGCGACCTATACTTATGTACTTATGAGTCTTGCTAAAAACCTCCAACAGAATCGTTTACTCTATTTGTATGTTTTTTAACAAAGTCAGACGAATTTTCGAATAAATAACGAATAATTATCGAAAAATGTCCATACTCACACTAAGATAGTGTACCTTACTGGAACGGTCATTGTCAATTAGAATCCATAGATAAATGACATTCATTTCGTAACACTTTTATCCATCAATTCATCACAGGTTAAACCTACCATACCACTTCTAATCCACCACTATTATAAAGGAAATCAAGCATCATAAATATGACGTTTCTGTGAACGGTTTTTCAAACATCCCGGATATTCGGTGGGACATTGGGGTCAGAGGCGTTGTCCCATTAGGGTGGGACATCGGGGTCAGAGGCGTTGTCCCATTAGAGTATTGCCTTCGACCCCAAGTCCTGTTTTTATTCGATGTGGAGAGGGATTTCTGTTGTTTCTATTCTTTCGTCTTTGTTGATAGCGGTGATGATACCGAGATAGTTGCCTGGTGTTAATTTGTAACTAGGGATTTCTCCTTCGTTCATTCCGACAGTCGGTTCTTCCAGTTCCAGTAAATTTCCACGGTAGGTTAAGGTGTCGGGATCATATAAATCAACTGACACGAGCTGCAATTCCTCTGTTGAATAAAGACTATAGCTGTATACATCTTCTCTAAATGGTTTCAGACTAAATTCTATCCCTGCAATTTTCGGCTGGTCGGCCGATTGGTTCACGAAAAGATATGGTAAATGATATGTCTTATTTTCCGTTTGTTCCTTTAATGTCAGGAAACCTTCGTGGACCCCTTCTTCCAGTTCCGTGCTTGTAATGTTCAGTTTGATTTTTATTTCTTCTGTCTCGTGCGGCGCGACGTCAAACGATAAGGGAAGCTCCCATTCGATGCCCCGTTCACTCTTTGGAATGTCAAAGGAAAAGGATTGGGTATCAGATGAGCGATTTTCGAGTTGTACGGTAAACTCCTCTGCTTCATGCCGTTCTGTAATTTTCCCTGCTTCAAGTGTTCCATTCTTTATAATAGTCGGAGTTTCGATTGCTTGTTCTGGTTGGATAAGGCCATGTCCTTGAATCGATGGTGCGTGAAAATCACCGTTCTCTGTCTGTAGCGGTACTGCTGTTGTTTCTAATGCATGATAAATCGTATCCACACCCCAGTCCGGGTGGGCTTCTTTTAGTAAAGCAACCGCACCCGCAACATATGGAGCTGCCATACTTGTTCCGCTCAAATGCTCATATCCTCCAGGAACGGTACTGTTGATTGCTGCTCCAGGTGCCGTTACATTCGGTTTGATCTGCCAATTGACAGTGACAGGTCCGCGGGAACTGAAGGCAGCAATTGTTGTATCGAGGGATTCATAAACGGTATCGAGATACGTTACATTCTGTTCGATAAGCCATTCCCCGTCCTCTTTTGTAATTCCAGCAACTGGGATTTCCACTGTCGCGTCTTCTTCATTTTCGATGCCTCCATGGAGTTCTCCAGGTTCGTTATTATAAATTAAAACAGCTGCTGCACCTTTTTCCTGCGCTTGCAGTGCAAGGTCTCGGAAGGTTACTTCCCCTCGCTCGAACAGGGCAATTTTCCCGTTAAGATTCGTGCTGTCTTCATCTGCGTTTACAATTTTATAATCCTTCGTGAGCTCCCAGGCCGGCGCTCCCTGCATTGCAGCTAGGGAGATTTTTTTATTATCCGGCGCGTGGTAAAGATATGGCACCTCAGTAGGTGCTTGAACTGCCCCTACAGCTAAAGCATTTTTTGCGGTCGCTGGACTCCCGACCGTCCAAGGCTCAGGTCCGCTATTTCCATTGGCAATGACGACGGGAATACCGAGCTCAACTGCCTTATCAACCGCAATACTCGTCGGATAGTCGGGACCATTGACTTCATTACCGAGGGAGAGATTGATGACATCCATCTTGTCTTTTACCGCTTGTTCAAGGGCGGCAAGCACATGGACTGTCGAGCCAAAACCACCCGGGCCCAGAGCACGATAAGCGTAGAGTGAGGCTTCAGGAGCTATTCCTTGCAACTCTCCGTTCGCCGCGATTATCCCTGCGACATGAGTTCCATGGCTCGTCGGCATCCCTTCTTCCGGTATTGTTTCCATCGGGTCTTCATCAAGATCAAAAACATCGTACCCGCCAGCAAAGTTACTTTTTAAATCGGGATGGGTGTAGTCAATCCCAGTATCGATTACTCCGACTTTGATATTTTTCCCAGTATAGTTTTGCCGGGCGTCTCGCGGCTCGGTTTTCGGTTGTCCCGATGAATGTAACGGATCGGCTTTGTACGTCTGGACGTCATGGATACCTGTTATGAATTCTGCTGTGTGCAGCCGCTCGAGTTGTTCTGGTTTTCCTTGTAGGGCGATACCATTAAATAAAGTCGAATAAGTTGCGACGACTTCAATAAATGGATGATAGTTTTTGATATAATCCGCGTGCGCTTCCACGTTCCCCTCCACTTCGATAATGACCGTTTCCACTTCCTCCGCATGAACGGCGGGAAAATAAACGAAGCTCGCGATCAGGAAAAAAATAAATCCTCTCATGTTGGCCGCTCCTTTTGTCATGATAGGGTTAGTTTTTAATAAAAGTGTAAATATATGTATGTTTTTTTGTGAGTGGGGGGTAAGTGTTTAGGGCAGAATTGCAACGTCTTATCATGCGAGGGAACGCAGGGATGCTCCGGTTCGAGGAATTACAGCTGGCCTCATCACTTGAAGGTACGAGAAAAACTCGAGTTCGAGCGATTACAAGTCCTCTCATCACATAAGGAAACGACAAATAAACGGATTCGAATGATTACAAGCCCTCTCATCACATAAGGAAACGACAAATAAACGGATTCGAATGATTACAAGCCCTCTCATCACACAAGGAAACGACAAACAACCGGATTCGAATGATTACAGGCATAAGCAGCCAAAGCCAAAGAAAAAAGTATGCAGTTCTTTACAAAAAAGACTGCATACTTCCTATTTATTTTGTACCGAATAAACGGTCACCAGCGTCACCAAGACCTGGTATAATATAGCCGTTCTCATCTAAACCATCATCGATTGCACCTAGATAAATATCAACGTCTGGATGGTCTTCTTTGATGACGTCCACACCTTCTGGAGCAGCAACTAGGCACATGAGTTTGATATTTTTTGCGCCGCGTTTTTTTAGTGAGTGGATGGCATCGTTTGCTGAACCACCTGTTGCTAGCATCGGGTCAATTACGATCAGTTCTCGATCTGAGATATCAGATGGAAGCTTAATGTAATATTCGACTGGCTTGAGCGTTTCTGGATCACGATATAGTCCGACATGTCCTACTTTTGCAGCTGGGATTAATTTGCGTACCCCTTCAACCATTCCAAGTCCGGCACGAAGGATTGGAATAAGGCCGATTTTTTTCCCAACGAGTTCTTTTGTTTTCGCAACTGTTACAGGGGTTTCTGTTTCCACGTCCATTAAAGGAAGATCTCTTGTGATTTCGAATGCCATTAACATGGCCACTTCATCAACTAGTTCACGGAATTCTTTGGTGCCTGTGTGTTTATCACGGATTTTCGTTAATTTATGTTGAATTAACGGATGATCTAATACGAATACTCTACTCAATTGCAGATCACTCCTTTAAAATTTTCATATCCCTAAAAGTATACGGAAAAACGACAAGATATTCAAGCAGGATTATATATTTTTGAAAAAATGTTGAACTACATTTTAGTGGTGACAACCCTCAGCTAATTACACGAAAAAAAGAGGCTGGGATAAATTCCAACCTCGATTATTCATTATTTCGCATATAATGGAAAGCGTGCGTTCAAATTGAGGACGCGTTGTTTTAATTCTTCAAGAACGTCTTTGTTCTTGTGGTTTTTAAGTGCAGTAACCATAATTTCTGCGACTTCTTTGATTTCCTCTTCTTTGAAGCCACGGGTCGTGACAGCTGCTGTTCCGATTCGGACACCGCTTGTAATGAACGGGCCTTCTGTATCGAATGGAATCGTGTTTTTATTCGTTGTAATTAATACACTGTCGAGCACTTCTTCTGCATCCTTACCAGTGAATCCAAGTGGCTTCACGTCAAGGAGCAAGAGGTGGTTATCTGTACCGCCGGAAACGATGCGGATGCCTGCTTTCGATAATTCTTCTGCAAAGACTGCAGCGTTTTTAACAACTTGCTTTGCGTATGTTTTAAAGTCATCAGATAATGCTTCTTTGAACGCAGTAGCTTTTGCAGCGATAACGTGCATGAGTGGACCGCCTTGCATCCCAGGGAATACAGAGCTGTCGATTTTCTTCGCGAATTCTTGTTCACAAAGGATAACACCACCGCGTGGGCCGCGTAACGTTTTATGAGTTGTCGTCGTTACAAAATGGGCATGTGGTACCGGGTTTGGATGAACACCTGCCGCAACAAGGCCGGCGATATGAGCCATGTCGACCATCAAGTAAGCATCGACTGCATCCGCGATTTCACGGAATTTCTTAAAATCAATCGTCCGGGAATAAGCACTTGCACCAGCTACAATCAGCTTCGGTTTTACTTCTTTTGCTTTTGCTAAAACAGCATCGTAATCGAGCTGTTCATTTTTTTCGTCTACCCCATACTCTTCAAAGTTATACAGTTTACCGCTGAAGTTAACGGGACTCCCGTGGGTAAGGTGCCCACCATGGTTTAAGTTCATTCCAAGTACAGTGTCCCCCGGCTGTAAAATAGCTGAATAAACAGCCATGTTCGCTTGGGCTCCAGAGTGTGGTTGTACGTTCGCATGATCCGCACCAAAAAGCTGTTTCACACGGTCACGCGCCAGATCTTCCGCCACGTCAACGTATGTACAACCACCATAGTAACGTTTTCCCGGGTAACCTTCCGCATATTTATTCGTCAAGACAGATCCCATCGCTTCCATCACCGCTTCTGATACGAAGTTCTCGGAAGCAATCAGTTCGATGTTGTCTTGTTGACGTTTCTTTTCATCCTCAATTGCTTGATATAATTCCGGATCCGTTTGCTCTAATCCAGTTTGCTTGACTTGTTCCATTGTAGAGTCCTCCCTGTAAGTTGTTAAATATTATGAAAAGGACATATATCCTTCTATTTAATCGCTTCAAGTGTCTTGATAAACGGCTCGTTCGCCGCCAATTAATTTCGGTCTCGTCCGTGCGAGGCCAATCCGAGCTTCCCCGATATATTTCTTGCTGAAACGCAAAGGGACTACAACCGGTTTTAAATGCATGGCAATCATCGTTTCTCCAATATCCAACCCGGCGTGAGCTTTTGCCCCAAGTGATTCAACGACGACCGGTTCTTCCATATGCTTGTAGGCGAAAGAAGCCATCGATCCGCCAGCTTCCGGAACAGGAATGACTGTTACCTCATCAAGGCCGAAAGTTTTTGCTGCGTTTTGTTCGACAACGAGGGCACGGTTCAAATGTTCACAGCATTGGAAAGCAAGCTGGATATTCGCTTCTTGCTTTAAACGGTTCAGTTCTCTGAAAATATGGGCGGCAATATCCTCTGTACCTGCTGTACCGATTTTCTTCCCTGCCACCTCGCTTGTGGAACAACCGATTACGAAAAGTTCATCTTCACGTAAATAATCAGTCGCAAGCCATTCATCGACGATTTTCTCCAAATCCACTTTTACTTGTTCGATTAACGTCACTTGGCTTCCCTCCATTAAACATTTTTTTCAGAAAAATAACCATGCCTCTACTATACTACTTATTTGTCTTCATAGGAATGGATTTTTTCAATTCTTTTTGCATGACGGTCCCCTTGGAACTCGGTTTCAAGCCAAACTTTGGCAATTTCTCTTCCTAGAGATGGTCCGATAACGCGCTCCCCCATCGCAAGAACATTGGAGTTGTTATGTTCTCTCGTTGCCCGGGCACTGAATACGTCATGCACTAAAGCACAGCGGATTCCTTTTACTTTATTCGCAGCAATCGACATGCCAATTCCTGTTCCACAGATGAAAATTCCCCGGTCAAACTCTCCGTTTGCAATCCGTTCTGCTGCTGGGAGGGCGTAGTCTGGATAATCGACAGAGGTTGCACAACTCGCTCCAGCATCTTCGTACTCAATTCCCATTTCATCCATTAAATCCGCCACTTCATTCCTTAATGTTAAGCCTGCATGGTCGCCTGTTATTAAAACTTTCATGTTGTTTCTTCCTTTCCTTTTTTAAAGTTGGAATTGCTGTATTTGTTTTTTCAATTGATTCGCATGTTCTTCAATTTCTGTTGCGAGGCGGTCCACATCTTCAATGCTAGCCACCTGTTCTTGAATTGCCGCGTTCACTTCTTCCGCACCGGCTGAAGTTTCTTCCGCAATTGCTGCAACTTCCTGGGATTCACGGCTCGTATCTTGAATCGACTGTAATTGCTTATCAACAAGGCCGGAGATTGTTTCGATTTCGGACGCTACTTCCATGACTGAATTGGACATTTCTGCAAACGTCTCATTCGACTGTTTTCCATTCTTTGCTTCATTATTTGCAAAAACGACATTTTGATTAATATTTTCGACAACATTTTTCACGTCATCTTGGATGGAACCGATAAGCCGAGAGATTTGCTGAACAGCCCCGGCACTTTGGTCAGCGAGTTTCCGAATTTCTTCTGCGACAACCGCAAATCCCTGCCCGTGCTCTCCCGCCCTTGCCGCTTCAATAGAGGCATTTAACGCAAGGAGGTTCGTCTGTTCGGCGATTTCTCCAACCATCGAGATAATGGATTCCACTTGAATCGCATTTTGTTTTAAATTATTAACACTAGTTAACGACACTTGCTGTTCTTTTGCTATCTGGTCAATGCCTTGAACAAGATTGTTCACGACTTCCTTCGTCGCATTCAATGTATCAAGCATTTGATCGGATTTACCCTTTGACTCCCCTGCCCGGTCTTGAACTTTTAAGGCAAGATCGGACGCAATTTCGACAGATTCTGCTGTATTTTGAATCGCTACAGAGGAATCTTCAGCCCCATTTGAGATTTCCCCAATCGATGTACCGATCATTCGGGAATGAGTATGGGCAGTTGTTGATGCTTCTTTCATTTGTATAACCGCTTGATTCGTCTTGTCAAAGTTTTCATCAATATTTTGTACGATACTATTTAAATTCGTCAGCATGGTGTTGAATGAGAGGGCCAGACCACGTATTTCGTCATTCGATTTCGGGATTTCGACTGTCTGGTTCAAGTTTCCTTCCGCTGCAATCGTGGCAACTTTTTCCAGTTTTTCAATCGATTTGGTGATAAAACTCGCGAAGAAGAAGGCTAGGATGCCCGACCACGTGATTCCAAGAATAAAGGTAATGATTGTGAACCACTCGAGACTGAACGGTATGTAATCCTGGAAAAAGTCATATAGGAAAAAAATAAAAACAAATGATGTGCTATATGTAATAATGGCTAATGAAACGGTGAATAAAACAAGCTTCTTACGGATACTGAATGAATATTTTCTCTCCATTTACTATTATTTCCCCTTTGCCGATTCTATTTTTTCTATTAGGCGGTCGATTTGCTCTACTAATTCTGCACGAGTGGAACGGTATACGTGCAAGTCACCACCGTATGGATCGGAAATATCATACTCGTGACTTTCTTCATCTGCGTTACCTGTGTACTCTTTCAGTGTGTAAATTTTCGCTTCATATTCTGGATATTCCATAATAAGCAGCTCCTTATGCTGACTCGTCATTGTAAGGACAAGCTCTGCCCACTGGAGCAATTCTTCAGTGGCTGGTTGGGAACGGTGATCCAGTGTAATATTACACTCCTCCAGTGCTTTATAAGTATTGCCACTTGCACAGACTCCATCTACAGCAAAAACTCCTGCCGATTGAACCGCGACCTGTGGATATCGATCCCGTAAAATCGCTTCCGCCATCGGACTGCGGCACGTATTCCCTGTACAAACAAATAAAATATTCATCTCTTTTCCCCCCCAAGCAAGATAACACTGACTATCTACCTATAAATATACCACACTCTAGCACCCACGGACAGAAAAATCGGGACAGGGGGTCAGAGCATTTGTCCCATTTCGCGGGACAAATGCTCTGACCCCCTGTCCCTTTCAAGCGAGCAGGATGTATAGGCCAAATCCGAATAGGATGCTTCCGCCAAGGAGTTCACTGTATCTTCCTAGAAATCCTTGAACACGGCGCCCGATTAATAAGGCGATACAAGATAACAAGGCACTGGATGCACCGAATAATATAAGGGCAAGCGCAATATGGACCCCTGTAATCCCAAGACCAAAACCGACTGTGAAGCTATCCATGCTTACGGTAAAGCTAAGGATAATCAGACCAATTCCAGCTGGCTGGATGATGAGTTTTTTCTCTTCGGTAAAAGCGTTGAAAAACATCTGGGAACCGATGAAAACAAGTAACGCTCCCCCGATCAGGTGGGCATAACTTTCAAATGGCCCTGCTACCATTATTCCCATAAGAATTCCAATTAACGGCATGATGATATGAAATGCCCCAATGATTAAACTTATCCACAGAATGCGTTTTAATCGGATCTGCTGCATGCCGATCCCTAGGCAGACCGAAAAAGCGTCCAGTGCAAGAGCCTGGCCCATAAAAATGAGTGTGACAAATTCTCCTGTTGAAATGCCCAACAAAAATCCCCCCTTGGACATGCTTATACACTATATGCATGTCCAAGAGGGGATATGTGGAAAATTAACAAAGACGAAAACCGCGCCATACAGTAAGATTTGCTTTCGCGCGGCCGCCTAAAGATTGCGATTAATCGTCCCACCGAGGAATTTTTGTACGAGCGCGTTCAGTAGTCACAGCAATGCACAAACTGTACCTCCAGGATGGAAAGAAGTTCGATGTTGGTGCCTATATGTGCGTGATCTTAATCGATTTCCTTTTTACCTGAAGCGAGATTAAGAGGACGGGGAGCTTTAGACTATATCATGAAGTTGTAATTCATTTGAGTTTTGCTGGGTGCGGACGCCGTACCTGCAATTTTAATTATCCACAATACTCTTACTTCTTATTATACCACCAGCGTTTAATAAAACGAAACTTCATTCAGCGGAAGTTTCGACGCACAGAACGCGTTAATGTCGATGTTGCGAGACGAATCGCTTTTTTCATCCAATTACTATAATTAAACTAAGGGATATAATCCGTCTTCGCTTTTTTCAAACGGTTCATGATTGCTTGTCCGATTCCCGATTCGGGAAAAACTTCAGAAACGATTATATCCACATCCGATCTTTTAACTTTCCGTAAGTTATCATACAGCTTATTTGCAACATCTTCTAAGCTGGAGCCGAGGCTAAGTTTCAAATCTGCTTCGACAAGCTCGAGGATCGTATCACGTGCAAGAAGAGCAACCTTTTTTCCTTTCGCGGTTTCCTCAGCAATTACGTTTTGGATTTTCTCCGCACCTCCGTCCACAAGCCACAGGGGAACATCCGGTGAATAATGTTTATATTTCATCCCCGGGGAGGCAGGTTTATCCACAGTTTCATTCACGGGCTCGGCAACAGGAACAATTTGTTCAATTTGTTCTTTCGTAATGCCACCTGGGCGAAGAATCACAACATCGTGTTCCCTACAGGAAATGACAGTAGACTCCACACCCACCCCAGTCGGACCACCATCTACAATCCCCGATATCTTCCCGTTTAAGTCCTCATCCACATGGTTTGCGGTGGTCGGACTCGGCTTACCTGAAAGATTGGCACTCGGGGCAGCGACCGGGAAATTACATGCTTGAAGCAGCTCCAAGGCAACCGGATGATCAGGGATACGCACACCGATTGTGGATAGTCCAGCAGTCACATTCTCTGCACAAGCCCCATTACTTTCGAGCACGTATGTTAATGGACCGGGAGAAAAAGCAGTAATTAAATCATCCACATATTCGGGGAGGTTATCCACAAGTTGTTGCAATTGTTCAACATTTGCGACATGGGCGATAAGCGGATTATCTTGAGGTCTCCCCTTCGCTTCAAATATCTTCGCGACGGCTGACTTGTTCGTTGCATCAGCTCCAAGACCATACACCGTCTCAGTCGGAAAAGCAACGGTCTCTCCAGCCTTTAGGAGGGCAGCTGCCTCGCTAATGAATTGTTTATTTATCGTCGTTCCTCGTTGTATGTTCCATCGTTTCGTTTCCATTCATTAAATCCTCGTTTCTCTTTCGTTAACCTTCGCTACTATGTTACCAGTTTAGTTGATATTTTTATATTGTGCAATCCACTGATTTATCCACAAAAAATCCTGCGGCAATTTATCCACAGGACTTTATTCAAAATAAGTGGGCATATAAACATTTTGAAATTTATAAGTAAATTATCAACAAGTTATTCACAGGAAAATGTGGAAAATAAAATAGCTGTTTACGAAACGTGATAACTCCACCAACACCCTGATGTTACTGACTTCTCGGGGATATTTTGTTTATTTTTTTCCTGTTGGAAGTCAAGCGACTCAAGCAGGATATCCACAACCGGTTGGTGACTGTGGACATATACAATTTTTGCCTCTTGTTTACGGGCAATCTGCAGAATCGTTTCCAGCAAGACAGGTAACTTCGCGGCATGTGACTGGGTAATATAGAGCTGCTTCAACCAACATCCACCAGAATCCAGTTCATCAAGAATAAAACTCGCCTCAATCCGCCCTCCAATTTCTACTACAAATCCCTTATCAAAGAGTAACGGTTTATCGATACGGTCATTTCTCGTCAAGAAATCATCAAGCTGCTCATAGGTCGCGTGTTTTACGGGCATTACTTTCATTTCGATTCACCTCTACTAGATTTGATTGTTCCCTTTCTGACATGTTATGCAAATCGAAGAAAACTATGACCAACCAAGCCATTCAAAAAGGAAAAATTTAATCTCGGTTTCCTCTTCTTCCTCTAGTTCTTGGTCTAACTCGCCATCTTTCGCTTCTACCGTTGTTCCGAATGAGAAATCAAGAAAGCAAAGGGGCGGGAATAACACACACCACCAGTTGGAGCCATCACCTTCACCAAGTGTAATTAAAATCGCTTCATACTCACCTGCCGGGTACAGATAGTCTCCATACAACTTCATTGGAAACGTAATATTCTTGCCGTAATCTACTGTGTATTCCCTATTTTCATCCGAATCCGACTCTTGCAAAACTTCTCCGACAAGCTCGTCAATTTCAGGCAGACGCTCCTGAATGAGTTCGCGTGCTTCCTCAATATCTGTAATATCCGCCACCCATCTGCTTACTACTCTGTTAACTTCATCTCTTACCTCACGCTTGATTTGTTGGTCCTTTTCCTCATCACTGTTTGCTAAAATCCGCAGGCGAATCGCTTCGTCAGGAATGACCTGGTAATCTAGATTTTCTGTTTGTTCATCGGGAGTCCATCCCGCAAGACTTGTCCACATAAAAGCTATAATAAAAATAAAGAATACTAGTTTTTTCATTTTCGGTACTCCTTTTTCAACTGAATTATCCACAGTATGACCAAAGAAACGAAAATTTAAACTAGTATTCTAGTAAAAAGTTATTTGTCACGTATTAACGGTCTGTAATACCTGATTCTGTTCAACTAAACATTCAGTGGGCGAGGTAAGGATACACCCACTGAATGAGTTTCACTTTAGCAGATTTTTACGAGAACGATACGATCTTTTCCGTTGATATCTTGAATGATTTCCACATTGCTGTCAGGGAAACTTTCCTCTACAAGTTGTTTCACTGCTTCTCCTTGCATATGCCCGATTTCAAAGGCAATCAAGCCGTTTCGATTGATAAGCTCTGTTGCTTGTTTCACGATTTTTTTATATGCAGCAAGTCCGTCGTCTTCCGCAAAAAGGGCAAGATCGGGATCGAAGTTTTTCACCGTGTCATGAAGTTCCCCCCGTTCCGCTTCAGCAATATAAGGCGGATTTGAAACGAGGATATCCACAGGTAGTTGTCTTTCCGTGAGTGGTTGTAAAAAATCACCTTCAAAAAAAGTAACATCAGCTCCAAGCCTCGCTGCATTCGCCCGCGCGACGTGGAGTGCTGCCTCGGAAATATCGGTTGCGAAAACGTCTGCTTCAGGGAGTTCCAAGGCCAGTGTAATCGCAATAATTCCGCTACCCGTACCTACATCAACGATTCTCACCTTTTGATTTCCCCTCAAGTATACGGCTGCAATCGTATGCTGCACGAGTTCTTCCGTTTCCGGGCGGGGAATGAGGACTGATTCATTCACCTGAAAACGCCGGCCGTAAAATTCCTCATAACCGGTAAGATGCTGTAATGGGATACCCGTGTTTACATGCTTTTCCAGATCCGTTTGAAAAGCATGATACACTTCTTCCGGAATCGTCTCACGCATATTTAGGAAAAATGCTGATCGCGAGAGGCCGAGATGATGTTGGAGGAGTAACTCGGCAAAACGAGGTTCTCGGTTATTTGCTTCTAAAAAAAGAGAAGCCCGTTTCAGGACTTCATATTGTTTTAACGTCATTTTATTCACCAATTTGCTCTAATTTCGCTGTCTGTTCTTCTAAAACTAGGGCCTCAATAAATTCATCTAGTTTCCCGTCAAGAATTTGATCGAGCTTTTGGATAGTAAGCCCGATACGATGATCCGTTACACGGTTCTGCGGGAAATTATATGTGCGGATACGTTCGGAACGGTCACCTGTACCAACCGCAGACTTACGCGTTTCATCATATTCTGCTTGAGCTTCCTGCTGGTATTTATCATAAATTCTTGCGCGCAGAACTTTCATTGCTTTTTCTTTGTTTTTAATTTGTGATTTCTCATCTTGGATGGAGACGACAATTCCTGTTGGTTCGTGGGTCAAACGAACGGCTGACATTGTCGTGTTAACACTTTGTCCTCCAGGTCCGCTCGAGGCAAAGGTATCAACACGTATATCTTTTTCATGGATATCTATTTCCACTTCTTCCGCTTCCGGAAGTACTGCAACGGTTGCGGTCGATGTATGGATACGTCCGCCAGATTCTGTTTCTGGTACACGCTGCACACGGTGGGCACCGTTTTCGTACTTCAAGCGAGAATATACATCTTTTCCATTAATCATGAAGATAATCTCTTTATAGCCGCCGACACCTGTCGTGTTTGCTTCCATCACATCCGTTTTCCAGCCCTTTTCTTCGGCATAACGGGAATACATCCGGTATAAATCACCAGCAAAGAGCGCTGCTTCGTCTCCACCTGCCGCACCGCGGATTTCCACGATAACGTTTTTACCATCGTTCGGGTCTTTTGGCAATAGAAGGACTTTCATATTGTCTTCTAATGTCTCGAGTTGTTCTTCAAGTTCACTGATTTCCATTTTTACCATTTCTTCCATATCACCGTCGAGCTCATCCTCGAGCATTTCTTTTGCATCGGAAAGCTCAGTCGATAAACTTTTATATTCGCGGTATGCTTGAACAACATCTTCCAAATCAGATTGTTCTTTCCCGTACTCGCGTAATTTATTCGGATCACTCGACACTTCCGGGTCACTTAATAATTCATTCAATTTATTATAACGATCTTCCAACGCTTGTAAGCGATCTAACATCACGAACACCTCTTTTTGAATTAACACTCTAATTATAGTATAGCCGCTACAGTTGGTCAAAATTTTTTTAAGATGCGGAGGTGGTAAACACCCGAGGTAAGTCGTTGATTGAGTTATACTGCTTATAAACGACCGGAAAGTTGAATCAGCTCGTTTTTCCAGCGATTATAAGCTGGAGTAAGTGGGTGGCATTCTTGTTTGAGAGGTTGGAGCACTTATAATCAATCGAAGTAGTGAGCCCGGTACGTTTTTTCAAACGATTAGAGCCCATAATAAGCCGAAGACGTCAGTTGCCCGCCTGTTCGAGCGGTTAGAGCACCTAAATCAATTCAGGTAATGCTCTACCGACTCGTTCGAAAGTTTAAAACTTCTCTACTAAACTCCAATCGATTAAAAATGCTCTATTTTGTGCTGTTTGTTAACTTGTTAACGAAACCTATTCTACTAGGTTTGTTCGGTACTTCATGATGGTGTCTGCATCTTGGTTCATAGGATTCAGAGGCACCGACGAGAATGACCGGATCATCGTAGGAGGCTGGTTTTCCGTTGATTAATCGTTGCGTGCGCGTTGCAGGTGATCCGCAAATCGGGCAAATTGCATTAAGTTTCGTTACGTATTCACTCATCGCCATTAATCTTGGCATCGGCCCGAATGGTTCACCGCGGAAATCGGTGTCGAGTCCGGCAGCAATGACAAGGATGCCGCGATTGGCGAGTTCATCAATTACTTCAATGATTGATTCATCAAAAAATTGCACTTCATCGACGCCGACAACTTCAACCGTTTCGTCGACGTACTCGAATATATCTTTTGCATGTTTGATCGGGCGAGCCATAATTGTCGTTCCGTTATGAGATACGACGGACTCGTCGTCATACCGGTTGTCGATTACCGGCTTAAACACGCGAATCTGCATATTTGCATAGCTGGCGCGGCGAATCCGGCGAATAAGCTCTTCTGATTTTCCTGAAAACATGCTGCCGCAAATTACTTCGATCCAGCCGCTTTGCTTCATCATATACATGTGCGTTGACCTCTTTTCTTGTTGCATAGCAAACAATAAAATAAAAATGCTGTGAATAACTAGTTGCTAGTACTAGCCACGTCTAGCGCCCAGTGACTCGGACTGCTTCAGTTTGTACGCCGCTTTGCCTACCGGACGTGCTTAGTATAGGCGCCCGCGTAACGAATCGCGTACTTAGCCTGTATGGGCACTTCCGCCTTTATGTCGTTAACAGATTACTTATACAAGTGTATACCAATTTGCAGTGTATTTTAACCCTGTTCGAGAAAAATATTAAAATTAATTTTGAGTGTAACAAGCATGATATATAAACAAACAAAAGACAGGCAAATTGGCTTTCGACATTTTGCCTGTCTTTTTTATTATTTCAATCTAGATTTAAGGGCTGGCGACTCGAGACATAAGCCATAATCCTCCGAGTGCCAATAGCGGGCACTCTGCGGCTTCTGACTTATGCTTTTCGTCGCTGGGCGAGTCCTTTCACCCTTTTGTTCAATCTAGGTTCAATCTAGATTCGGCTCCTTGAAGCTGCCGTCATAAGCAAGGGACACGAATAGCGGGAAGTGCACCCGCTTTTCGGTCCCTTGCTAGCGTTCAGCTTCCGAACAGTCGCCTCACCTTTTTATTTCATATTATATTTCTTCTTGAATCGGTCTACTCGTCCGCCTACGCGATCGGCTTTTTGTTTGCCTGTATAGAACGGGTGGGAGTCTGAGCTGATTTCAACTTTGATTAGTGGGTACGTGTTGCCGTCTTCCCATTCAATCGTTTCGTTAGACTCTCTTGTAGAGCCGCTTAAGAATTTGAAATCTGAGCTTGTATCAAGAAAAACTACTTTACGGTATTCTGGATGAATATCCTTTTTCATTTCATTCCACTCCTTTTTGCCCTGAATCCTGCGGAGACAGAGTTATTGTAAGAGCCGTCATAAGTGGTAAAAAACTTATCAAAACTCACATAAAAGAATTATACCAGCATCAGTTTAAGTTTGCAATCATTTTTTTATACCAAAAAGTTAT
>NZ_JBBKBV010000031.1:0-44028 GCF_037892815.1 Oceanobacillus sp. HCA-5259
GCCCCAGATAAACAGCTGAATTAGTTTGAAATAGATGACCTGGAATAATGTGCTAGTTTACAATATTGTAAGGAAAATAATATTGAACTTGTAGAAATATTTATAGAGGAACCTGCATCTGGGGAGAGTTTTTCAAATAGACCCAAATTTAAAGAAATGTTTTATAATGTTTTCCAAGAGGAGAATAATATTGATTCAATCATCGTATTTAAGCAGGATCGCATATCACGTAATTCTCTAGATTCCCAATATATCTATAGACGTTTAAAAAACGCTAACAAGAATTTAATCTCTATTGCTGATAATATCGACACAAACGATCCTAACTCAAAATTAATATACCAGATATTGGGACTTATAGCAGAAGTCGAAAAGGATCTAATTGGCTTTCGTACGTCACTAGGGATGGAGAAAACATTTGAAAATGGCTACTTTAACGGTGGGAGAGTATTTGGTTACGATTTAATCAACAAGAAATTAGTAGTTGATGAAGAGGAAGCAAAAGTAGTTAAATACATTTTCGATTGCTACTCCAATAAAATGTGGGGTTATAGAAAAATAGCTAGTAATTTAAATATGCAAGGTATCAAAACCAAAAAAGATAATCATTGGTCAATTACTGCTGTTAAAACCATTCTCAACAATAAAATCTACATTGGATATGTTAAATGGAAAGGTAATTATAAAGAAGGCAATCATTATCCAATTATCAGTGAGGAGCTTTGGGAAAGAACCCAAAAACTTCTATCGCTTCGTAGTTATACCCAAGAAAAATTACACAACGGATCATTTCCATTATCAGGTCTATTAAAGTGTCCTACTTGTGGAGGCGCAATGGTACAAGGGAATGCAAACAAAAAATACAAATATTACGTGTGTGGCCGTTTTAAAAACAGCGGCTCTAAAGCATGTAATTCGAATCTTGTAAAAAAGGAATATGCGGAACAAGAGGTATTATCGCAGGTTATGAATTACCTTAACAATCTAAACCTCTCTGTACCATTACAAACAGTTGTTATCGATAATCTAAAAAGTGAACTTGAACCAATTGAAGACGAACTTAAATCACTAGAAAAAAGTTTAAGAGAACTAAAAAGAGAGAAACAGGAACTCTTGCAGCTCTATACGAAGAAAATAGTAGACATAGATACACTTAGTGATGAAATGAAAAGAGTTCAAAATCAAGAAAGTGAACAAAAGGAATTTAAAATACTACTAACAAAGCAGATAGAATTAAAGAACAACAATGACTTATTACCAGTAATTAACCACATTACTAATGATTTTAATTCATTTTATAACCTATTAGATGACTATGATAAAAAAGAATTACTCCGGTTTCTTATCAAGGAAATTCAAGTAAATTCTGGAGAAAAGCCTAAAGATCGAACAATCAAGAAAATAGTATACGAGTTTGATCAAGAGTTATTTGAGGAGATAAGTGGTGAGGTTGTTTAACAACTTGTGGGGATTTTACTGTAGATGTGTATAATTCTTTGTCTGAAACGAAATTAGCAGTCTATTTTCAAACGAATAGACTGCTATATTATTAGCTTTTTACTTATCCTCTTCTACATATGTGATTACGGTAATTGATTTTACCACCCTTGCCATGTCCTTTACCAGTTGTTCGCCGATGAATTCACCACTTGTTGCAACAATTTCACCAATGGGGTCACGTCAAGAAAGTGCGGAATTACAACGTTAAAGATTATGAGAGATAAACGCCTAATCCCTCCTTATTTTTCGCAAGGAATTAGGCTTTTATCTTAAACATTCGCGTTTCTTGAATAACAAATTTTAAACTTAAATATTTAATCCAATCGTTGCTGAAACAACACCTGCAATAATAGAAGTTATGACATAAATTACGGCTAATTTTACTTTGTTTGATTGTATTAAAGTAATGGTTTCGTTGCCAAAGGTGGAGAAGGTCGTATATGCACCACAAAAACCCACGCCACCAAAAAGCCATAACCACTCGCCAATTTGGTTTGCAAGGTGAAGCTGAGCCAGTAACCCAAGTAAAAATGACCCTGTAATATTAATAATCCAAGTCCCTATTGGAAATGGATATAATTCTTGTGATTTTTTACTAATCAAATTTCCTAATATAAATCTAGCCACAGCACCTAAAGAACCACCTATTCCGATTATCCAAATCATGTGACATCACCTAATTTCCTTTAATAAAGCTAATTTGTGACCTAAATAAGTCAACAGTAAGCCCAATATTGTGGTAGCCAAAACATAGAATAATCCCCAAAAGACAAGACCTTGTTGAAATAAGTTAATGGTTTCTACCGAAAAGGTGGAGAAAGTTGTAAAAGAGCCAACAAACCCGGTTCCAAATATCAGAGCAAATTCGGCTCTAACCTTTTTCTTTTGATTTACATATGTGAGAAACCATCCTAAAACGAAACATCCAGTGAGGTTGATGATAAAAGTTCCTAAAGGAAATCCGTTGTCTATATGTATCCATTCACCTAAAGCAAACCTTGACATAGCCCCAAAGAAACCACCAATCATCACTAATAAAAAATTCACTTGAATCACCTACCTTGTCATAAAAATAAAAAACTCCTGCCAAAAGACATAGGTATCCCCTATTATCTTTGGCAGGAGTCATTAGGCCTTCACATAGGCGGTTATGGTGAACTCCATCACCTATTTAATCAAAAATTATAGATATATTATTCCCTACTTTCAAAAAAATATCAACTATAATAAAATCTTTCTTTCGTTTATTAGACTTAATGTTAACTAAATGTAAAAATCTTTATAGTTTAGTAAAAGGTATTGAATCACAAAATAAAGTATGTTACTTTTTTATAAGTATCGAAATCCGATATCAATTTACAATATCATATTTCGATAATGAAGGGAGTCGATTAAGCTGGAAGATAAAGTACTGAGAAAGCTCTTCTTAGGATTTATCCATATCCACATTCTACACCATGCCAAGGAACATCCTATTTATGGTGCTTGGATGCACGAAGAACTTCAGGGACACGGATATGAAATTAGCGCAGGAACTTTATATCCAATCCTTCACAGTATGGAAAAAGACGGGCTTTTACTGAAGGAAGAGCGAAACGTGGGAGGAAAAATAAGGAAATATTATACAGCAACTGGCAAAGGGGAGGAAATTCTTGATCAAGCCCGTGCAAGAGCCTATGAATTGTTTAAAGAAATTAAAGATTAGATAAGGTGGTGCAACCATGAATCAAAAAAAAGACAATAAGTTAAAAACATGGTTAGAAATCTTAATCGTTTCTACCAGACTTGGACTGACTTCATTTGGAGGACCTATTGCACATTTAGGTTATTTTCATGAAGAATACATTCGAAGAAGAAAGTGGATGGATGAAAAAAGCTATGCAGATCTAGTTGCACTCTGCCAGTTTTTACCCGGCCCTGCAAGTAGTCAGGTTGGAATTGGTATTGGTGTCATGCGTGGTGGAGTATTAGGGGGGATTATTTCCTTTCTAGGTTTCACACTCCCTTCCGTGATTGCACTAATTATCTTTGCCTCACTACTTCATACGTTTGGAATAGAGGATGCAGGATGGATAAGTGGATTAAAAATCGTTGCAGTTGTTGTTGTTGCTCATGCAGTTTTAGGAATGGCTAAAAAGTTAACACCAGATCTCCAAAGGAAAACCATTGCATTATTTGCATTAGTAGTTACATTATTATGGCAAACAGCATACTCACAGATTGGAGTAATTTTATTAGCTGGAGTTGTTGGTTTCCTTCTTTACAGACAGCAAACTGTCGGTGATGAACAAGCAGTTACACATTTCCCTATTTCACGTCGTTTTGGATATTTTTGTTTAACCTTATTCTTTGGATTACTGATAGTTCTACCAATACTACGTAACCTTACATCGGTAGAGTGGGTCGCTATGCTAGATAGTTTTTATCGCTCTGGATCTCTTGTTTTCGGTGGTGGTCATGTTGTATTACCTCTATTGGAACAAGAATTTGTTCCTACAGGTTGGTTAACCGAACAGGAATTCCTTGCAGGATATGGTGCAGCCCAAGCAGTACCGGGGCCACTATTTACGTTTGCAGCATATATTGGTGCTGTTGTTAATGGATGGCAAGGTGGTTTGTTTGCTACGTTCGCAATCTTTTTACCCGCATTCCTTCTAATTTTAGGTACATTACCATTCTGGGATGCCTTACGTAGTAACCCGAAAATTAAAGGGGCATTAATTGGAGTAAATGCCTCAGTCGTAGGTATCTTAATATCCGCTCTTTACAATCCGATTTGGACTAGTTCTATCCATGCACCAATCGATTTTGCGCTAGCTGCAATTCTATTTAGTATGTTGGTGTATTGGAAATTACCGCCTTGGATTATTGTATTGTCTGGGGCCGTTGGTGGTTTACTAATCTCATATATATAAAATCGAGGAGAGGAGAAATGTATGAAACTTTCTAGTTTAATTCCCACATTGCTAGGTCTTGTAAGTTTATTTTTCATCTCTTTAGGTCTATGGTTTGGAAGTACGTACAATTACGCTCCATTCCTTGGTTTTGTTCTAGGAATAATTTTCTTCCTGCTAGCTGGGCAAGTTTCGGGGAAATTGAAAAAACGAGAAGAAAAGCGAAATGAAGAAGAGAAGAGAAATGGAGGATTATCATGTCGGATTATAATGAACTAGTGAAAGATAGAATATTTATTGGTGGAGCTGATGATGTTCAAGATGCAATGAAAGAAAAGGATATAGATGTAGTGATTGATTTAAGATCTGAAACGAATAAGTCGAATAATGATTCGAAGCATCATACGGTTCACCAACCTATCCTTGATGATGCCGAAAATCAAGATGAATCTGTAAAGAAAGCTATTAATAGTGTTACTAAGGCATACAATGAAGGTAAAAATGTGTTTTTCCACTGTTCTGCGGGGAGAAATCGTACTGGTACGGTTGCTATTGGTACATTACTTGAGTTAAATCTCGCAAAAGACCTAGAGGAAGCAGAGGAGAAAACAAAATCAATTCGTTCTAAAATTGAAATCAAACCTGAAATGAAAGAAAGCATTAAGAATTTATATGATAAATAACAAGCAATTAATAAGGTTATTTCAAAACAAAGCAAAGGCTATCCCAAACTGATATAGGATAGCCTTTCTTTATTTTTTATTCAATGCCCTCCCTGTTAATTTAATCTTTCAAATCAGCCCTAATACACGTACAAAGGTCACTCCAAAAAAACATTTCTTCTAGCAAATTTACTATGATATTTAAAGTGCATTATAGTCTGTTTCCCCTTCTATTATTTACATTGTATTATAAAGGTAAAGGAGGACAAATATGACAACAGAAATAAAAAGTGTGGCAATTTATGCCCGTGTAAGTACAGAAGAACAAGCAAAAGAAGGTTTCAGTATAACCGCACAACTTCAAACACTTCGACAATATGCTCAAGTTTATAACATGGAAGTTATAGATGAATATGTCGATGAGGGAATTAGTGGTAAGTCCGTAAAAGGACGACCAGAAATGAAGAGATTAATCAAAAATGTAGAAAATGAAAAATTTGATGCTGTAATAGTATGGAAAATTTCTCGACTTTCAAGAAATATGTTGGACACACTCACGATTCTAGATAAGTTTGAAAAATACGATGTGAAATTTATATCTTACTCTGAGAACTTTGATACCAGTAGTCCTATAGGTCGTCTAGTACTTCAAATTATGGCTTCTATAGCTGAAATGGAGCGTAATACTTTAGCAGAAAACGTAAAACTAGGAATGAAACAACGAGCATTAGAAGGACGATGGAATGGTGGTATTGTATTTGGGTATGACACTATTAAGAAGGAACTTGTTATCAATGAAAGGGAAGCAGAAGTAGTACAGCTAATCTATCATATGTATGCGGATGGTAAAGGACTAAGAGCAATTTCTAACCACTTAAATAAAGCAGGGTATAAGACGAAACGTAACCGGTATTTTTCCATCAATAGTGTAGCACAAATCCTAGACAATGTAGTATATAACGGTAAAATCAGCTGGCTAAAAGTTGAGAACTGGGACACCAAACGAAGAAAAGGAAAAAACCCTAATCCCATCCTTGTTGAAGGAAAGCATGAAGCTATTATTTCGAATGAATTATGGAACGTTGTACAAGCAAGAAGAAAAAGTAAATCGTTTAAGCAACGCCAATCAAATGAGCCATTTTTACTTAGTAAGCTATTACGTTGTCCAGATTGTGGTCAAGGAATGGTCCCTTCTATCACAACATACACCCTAAAAGATGGAACGAAACGAAAACATCGTTATTACGTCTGTAGTGACTTTCATAATAAAGGATCTGCTGCTTGTAAAGCTAATTCCATTAAAGCATATGAAGCAGAGGATACAGTTATCAAGAAAATTGAACAATTTAGTTCTAATAGGAAGAGGTTATATAAGAAGCTTACGGACATTAGCTCTAGTTCTGCTCATTCGATAAGCCAACTGAATAAGGAGCTAGGTGACATTGAAAAACAATTAAAAGAAATTGAACAATTACAAGGGAAGTATATGGAAGCCTTTGAGAAAAACACTCTCCCTGTAGATATTTTACAAGAAAGATTACAAAAGGTCTCCAATGATAAAAGGGGGTTAGAACAAAAGAAAAATGAGATTATAATACAATTAGGTTCTATCGATTCAAAAGTAATCCAACCAGAATTAATCGAAAAATTACTAAAAAAATTCCTATCTGTTTATAGGAAGTCATCTAGGGAAAATCAAAAACAATTACTTCAGTTGTTAATTGATAATATCACAATCAAGGAAATAGATAAATCCAGATCGATTAATAACATAGAACTTGATTTTGACTTTACTGAAATGAACATCTCGAAAACCTTTACGCTAATTCACTTGCTATATCGTGAAACGGATAATGAACACACATTTTCAATACCCGCTTCCGATAAAGAATTACCACCTTATCTACAACAATTTTTGCCTCTATTTGTGGTACGGTTCCCCCCTAATAATCCTAAACCCCCGATAAACCTGTTCCAACAACACCAATCGCATCAACTGATGAGGAAACGTCAGCTTCGAAAAGGACAGCGCAAAATCACTCCGCTTCTGCACTTCATCACTAATCCCAAGCGACCCACCAATCACAAAAGCAACCTTACTCTTACCATACGTCGCAAGCTCATCCATTTTTGCGGCAAGACCTTCCGATGTCAGCATCTTTCCTTCAATCTCAAGCGTGATGACATACGTATCGGGTTTAATTGCACCAAGGATTCGTTCGCCTTCCTTACGTTTCACCGTTTCCATCTCCGCTTCACTCATCGTTTCCGGTGCTTTCTCATCAGCTAGTTCGACAATGGAAACGTCGGCATAGCTTGATAGGCGCTTCAGATATTCCTGAATGCCTTGCTTGAGATATTTTTCCTTTAATTTACCGACAGAAATGATCGTTATTTTCATCTTCGTTCTTCCTCTCTATTTCCACGCGTAGTCACTCTTATTATCTATCATATCCTGTTTCAGCCAAGATAGTAACGCATCTGTTTCATCACGTTTAAAGGTAGGGTACGCAGCCGCCTTCTCTAAAGTAGAAGGAGACAAAACCGCTTTTATATTCTCCACTCCGTCAAGAAGAATCCGATCCTCTTTCTCTGACAAAAGCACTAGCTTAGGAAATGGCTGATCCTTAAATCCTTCCACGATGAGTACATCTATTTTCATAAAAGCATAAAAATCAATAAGCTGCTCCAGTGATAAATCAGGAGCTGAAAATTGAAAAACTCCTTCTCCTTCGACTCCTGCGATAGCCGCTCCGGCCTTGCGATGTTTTTCACTATCGGTATTACTAAATCCAAGGGAGATGCCACCATGCCCATGGTGCTTAAGGGAACCTACTTTTAGGCCTGTTTCTGTGAACATTTCAATTATTTTGGTCGAAAGGTTTGTTTTACCGCTATTTTTGTATCCGGTAATTTGGATGATTTTCATACTGTTTCCCTCCTGATTCCTGCTGTAAAGCTATTTTCCCTTTAGTTAAAGAAGTATTTTGTTTACTTTTATTAAAAACGGTTAATATACATAGTATCACTTTAAAGGAGTAATGCGTTTATCGCGGACCTGAAAGATAGATTGGTGGTCCAGATTGAGAATAAGCGATTGAAAATGTACGAGGCCTATACGAATGATGCCACTTATGAAAAACTAATAAATATATCACAGGAACTTGACCAATTGCTTAATCAATTAGCGACACTCAATCAAAAGAGAAAATAAGAAAAATAACTTCGTTGTAGGAATCATGTAACAGACTAGAGAATCGGCCTACATAGAAAATAAACCGAACAAACATCTTGATTTGTTCGGTTTTTTCCTGACTATTTTTCAACTCCATGACAAACTAGGAAAATTGACAGGTATGTATTACTATTTTACAATCTGCACTTTCCGAATGGTACGATCTTCTACGTTGAGGATTTTAAAGGTAAGATTGTCGCGTTCGAGTGTGTCGCCGGCTTTTGGAAAGTCTTTGAACTCACTTAGTAAGTAGGCGGCAAGGACATCTTCTTCCTCTGGGATTTCGGTCTGGAATATCGTATTTAAGCGGTGTAACGTGACTTTCCCGTCACAGACTACTTTCGTCGGTGTGAGCTTTTCAATCAATACTTCACTTTCCTCATCCATCTCATCATGAATCTCAAGTCCAATCATTCCCTCAATAATATCCTCGTGGGTGATGATGCCCTCTGTTCCGCCATATTCGTCCAGCACGATAGCTAAATGTCTGCGCTCTTTCGTCATCATTCGGAAAATCTCCTCAATCGGCTGAAATTCATAGACGATTAGTGGTTCGGAATCAATAAATTCCTCCAATTTTCGGCTCGGGTTCACAGACCAAGAGAGTAAGTATTTCGTATGCATGATTCCGACAATATTATCGATATCTTCATCATATACGGGAAAACGAGTAAATCGGTTATCAATTGCAAAATCGCGCACTTCTTCATAGGTGGATGAGATCGGCAAGGCGACAATATCCACACGAGGGGTTTTCATGACGTCACGGACATTTAAATTGTAGAAGTCAAGTACACCCTTAATCCGGTATGATTCATCCGCCCGGAATGTCCCTTCCAGTCCGGCGAGATCCACTAGTGTCCGGAGCTCATCTTTTGACATAGAGGCTTCCTCTACTCCTTCTTTATGAAAACGGTTGGCGATAAGTTGCGATATTTTCTCAAGTAACCAGATAATCGGTTTTAGTATTTTGATAATGCCTTGAATAATCGGGGATACAGCTGATGCAATTTCCTGCGGGATCGCTCGTGCTATTGTTTTTGGAATGATTTCAGCAAAAATAATAATCGCCAAAATAACAAAAGTAACAGCAAGAATCGTGTTCATATTCGTATCCAATGTCCAGTAAACGACAAGGGCAATGATGGAAAGATCGACAATATTATTGCCGATCACGTTCACGATATACAATTCACCCGGATTTTCAATAATTCGCAGGAGCTTCTGTGCTTTTCGGTCCTCATTTTTTGCCTGGGTCTGTAATTTTACCTGATTTAACGAGGCAAACGCTGTCTCACTCACAGAGAAGAAAATCGACAGAACGAATAGTAGAACGATGATCGCAATGATCACTTATTTTTCCTCCTTCAAGATACTTAAATCACGTCTAGGTAAAGAAAAGAAAACCCGGTCCCGAAGGAATGTGCTTTCTTGTGTTCAAAAAGGAGGATAAAAAGGACCGAGAAGTTCGAGGCGGCGCAGCTTTGAGTGGCGGAACGTATGCAGTTGATACGTGAGCATACGAAAAGCAAGCCAACGAAGAAATTCGAAGTGTCATTTTTACCGGACTTTTTGAACATCCTCTATTAGAATAAATTTTGAATGAATAGGCGAATGACATCTGCTCCGGCAACAAATGTACCTAAGGCACTGCCAAGGTTCGCCAATACGATGACAAGCAGGACGCGGGTTACTTTATTATCCCAAAATCCTTTAACACTTGTCACGTCATCCGCTAACGTTTCAAAATCTCGGACGATTGGCTTTTTCATCCATGCTTGGACTAATCCGGCAAACCAACCAGCTGCAAGAAACGGATTTAATGATGTAAATGGTGCTGCAACGATGGCCGTGAGTACGGCAAGTGGATGTCCAAGCGCAATAATCGTCCCAATACCTGCAAGCGACCCATTCCAGAGCAGCCAGCTCCAGACTTGCTGCATACCAGCATCTGGGTTTTGGAAAAAGGTCAACACAACGAGGGCGATAATAACAATTGGGATTGTCCAGCCGATGATTTTTGGGGCCTTTGATTTCGGCGGCCGCTTCGTCAACGCCTTCAGATCTTGATCTTTATGTATTTCTTTTGTAATTCCAGGGACATGTGCCGCTCCTAGCACAGCAACGACCTTGTCACCTGGTGCTTCTTTAATCTTCTGTGCCAAGTATTGGTCGCGTTCATCGATCAATGGTTTTTTAAGTTTCGGGAAGCTCTCGGTAATCTCTTGGAGCATCGCATTGATTGTATCCTGCTGCTTCATCTTCTCCAGTTCTTCTTCGGTAATTGTTTCATTACTGAAGATGCTAAAAATGATTTGGCTAAGCAGAGTTGCTTTTCCTTTGAAGCCGATATTTCCCCAGATTCGTGAAAAGGTGACTTGAATATTCCGGTCGGCGAGGACCAATTCCGCTCCGACATCTTTAGCTGATTCAATTCCTTGAATCATTTCCTGACCTGCATTGATGCCAAACTGTTTTGCCATCCGTTTTTGGAAAGAGGAAATGGCTAGGTTCATAAGCAGTAAGGATGCCTTCTTTTGCTTAATGACTTTAAAAATATCCGTATCCTGCCATTTGTTCCCATCGGATATCGATTGATAGCGCTGTTCGTCCAGTTCAATACAGACGGCGTCGGGTTTTTCTTGTTCAATAACATCTTTTACCTGTTCGGCACTCTGTTTGGAAACATGGGCCGTTCCGATTAGGATGATTTCTTTTCCGTTTATTTCTAATCGCGTTATATTATCCACAAGTATAGATTCCTTCCTTTAATTAATCCTAGGCATGATTATAAAACGAAACTCATTCAGTGGAAGTCTTTGCTTTTTCCCCTGAATGTTAATGGAGTAAATCAGGGTGTTAGTGGCCGTTTCTTTCGCTAAAATAGATTTGATTTCTTTCCTTATATCATAACGAAAGATTTACGGACAATGGCACCGTGAAAAAATGTTTATTACTTCTATAATAAACTAGCGTTGCTTGAAATTGAAATAAAATGTGCTTTTTTAAACGGTTCTTTTTTAAATTAGGTCTTTCTTTTTAAGAAGGAAATTTGTATGATTGAGATTAAACAGATAGCTTGGTAAAGGGTATCGGCATAAAGAGGGGGAGTAAGATGCTTGAATTAGCGTTGGATGAAGAAATTACATTAAGGCATATTCAGGAATCAGATGCGACTGAATTGTTTAATCTGACGGAAAAATCACGTACGGAGCTTCGGGAGTGGTTACCATGGGTCGACGGGACACGGACAAGGCGAGATAGTTTAAAATTTATTCAGCATACGCTTGACGCTTACAATGCAAAAAGGGCATTGAACTGTGGAATTATTTATAAAGGAAGGCTTTGCGGGATGATTGGATTTAATTTGGTTGACTGGTCAAACCGTGTCGGTCATATTGGCTACTGGCTCGCTACAGATATGGTAGGGCGCGGAATTATGAGCCGGGCGGTGAGCGGGTTGATGCACTACGGTTTTTATGAGCTTGATTTGAATCGGATGGAGATTCGTGCAGCTGTCGAGAATCGGAGAAGCCGGGCGATTCCAGAACGGCTCGGATTTAAGGAAGAAGGAACAATTCGTGAGGCTGAGTGGCTATATGATCATTTTGTCCACCATGTTGTCTACGGCATGCTGCGATCGGAATGGGAATAGAAAGTCTGACCTGTCCCAGGGTTTTGACGATTGTTGTCGAACGAATTATCGGTCCGTTTCTTGAAATTTGATGTCGATGACTTCCTCTGTTTTTTTCGTATAGCGGATGTCGATATAGACACCGAATTCCCGATCTTTCCCGCGAAGCCAAAGTTTAAATTTTTCCGTCGTCTCGCCGTTTCTTGTAATCGCACCGATATGCAAGTAATCGATGATTTTAGCATCCGGATATTTTTCCTTCGTTTTCTTCATGGCAACTTGGCCCCATTTGGCATAAGGAGGGGCTTCTTCTGCCGTAGCAAATTCGCTTGGTGATTGATTTGTCACGATACCAATTGAGAAAAGCATGAGGGGAATAGTGAGTAGTAATTTCCACATATCATCAGCTCCTTTTTTATATAGGTTGTGTTTTTTAGAGACAATTTATGAGGAAAAAATAGAAAAAGCATATCCATCTCTATTTAAAGAGAGGTGGATATGCTTTTTCTTAATTCATTTGGACGTTATGGAGCCTTGCAAAAATGCCATTTTGTACAATTAATTCGTCATGGGTTCCTTGTTCTTCAATTCCATTTTTCGTAACAACCATGATACGGTCTGCATTTTTAATCGTTGCAAGACGGTGGGCGATAACAAGTGTTGTCCGATTTTCCGCTAACTCATTCAGAGATTCTTGAATAATCCGCTCGGTCTCTGTATCAAGTGCAGATGTCGCTTCATCGAGAATAAGGATAGGCGGATTTTTGAGGAACATACGAGCAATCGCGATCCGCTGCTTCTGTCCACCAGAAAGCTTGAGTCCACGCTCACCGATCTGTGTTTCATAACCGTTTGGAAGTTCTGCAATGAATTCTTCCATATGAGCACGGCGGGCTGCTTCATAAATTTCCTCATCGCTCGCATCAAGATTACCATAAGCGATATTTTCCTTTAGTGTCCCTGTAAATAGGAAAACATCTTGCTGAACGACGCCGATATTTTTACGAAGAGACTCTTTCGTCATATCGCGGATATCCATACCATCTATAAAAATACTGCCGTCATCCACATCGTAAAAACGCGGAATCAAGGAAGATATCGTCGTTTTACCGGCACCTGATGGACCTACGAAAGCCACAGTTTCTCCTGCGTGTACGTTTAAATTTAAATTATCGAGTACAGCTGGCTTATTTTCCTCATAACCAAAGGTCACATTTTTAAATTCAATATTACCTTGAAGTTTTTCGACTTCCACTGCGTCTGGTCTATTCTTCACATCCGGGTCCACATCAAGCATTTCGGTGAATCGTTTAAAACCAGCCATACCTTTCGGATACAGCTCAAGAAGGGCAGTGATTTTATTGATCGGGGTTGTGAGTACGTTCGTTAAAAGAATAAAACTGACTAGTTCCCCGTACGTTAAGAGGTTATTGAAGGTGAGCCAGGCGCCAAATACGAGCACAAGCAGCGTCATAAGCCGCATGAGCAGATAGATGTTCGAGTGAACCGTCGCCATCACGCGGTACGCTCCCAGTTTTGCGCGGCGGAACTTTTTATTATTTTCATTGAACTGGTCCATTTCAAACTGTTCATTCGTGAATGCTTGAACGACACGCACACCGGAAACAGCATCTTCCACACGGGCGTTCACATCCGCAATATCCTCATACATCTTTTTCCACGAACGATTCATGCGAATATTCCCGTATGAAATGAGGAATATGAGGATTGGAATGGTAATTAATACAATAAGTGCGAGCATTGGGTTAATCGTGAACATAATAAAGAATGCACCGAGAAATGTCATAATCGAAATGAAAAAGTCCTCTGGCCCATGGTGGGCAAGTTCTCCGAGATCAAAGAGATCTGTCGTAATCCGGCTAATCATATGGCCGGTCTTCGTATTATCGAAAAAGCGGAAAGACTGCTTCTGTACATGATGGAATAATTCATTCCGCATATCCGTTTCGATATTTACTCCTAGCTTATGGCCAAAGTAAGTTACAACATATTGAAGCAGGGTGCTGACGATGTAAACAACCAAAAGCAACGCACCAACTGTTAGTATGATATTCCAGTCGTCACCCATCAAGAGGTCATCGATAAACCACTGGACGGCGAGTGGAAAAGCAAGCTCGAGAATAGCCACAATCATCGCTGCCGAGAAGTCGACAATAAATAGCCGTTTATGTGGCTTATAATAAGAGAAAAAACGTCGTATCAACGTGATGCACTTCCTTTTCCTTTTTTATTGTATAAGAAACTATAAAGTAAAAATGCTGTGATAACTTTTGTATGGAGGGCTAGCCACGTCCGGCGCAAGCGCCTTTGTTAAAAAGTCTACTTGAAATTATATGCTTTGTTAGAGGGAGATTCAAGAAAGAAGGTTATTGGTTGTGAGTAAGTGAAAAGTTGTTGCATGTTATTCACGTTGGGGAAAGTTTTCCCGTGGATAAATCGTGGATAAGCAGTTTTTCCTGTTGAAACCATGTGATTATCCCCAAAGTTATCCACATATGCACAAGTGTTCCTACTTATTTTGTTACGCAACAAGTTTTTACTACTATATATAGATTCTGCGTGGAATTTTATCCACGGAATGTTAATAAGTTCGCTTTTTCTGTGGATAATAGGGTGTGTTTGACAGAAAGTTCAGTGGATAAGGTGCAGTAATTTGGATTACTGCACCTCTTTTTTCTGGGACAAATGCTCTGACCCCATGTCCCACTACTGAGCGGTGAGGGTTGCTTCGGTTTCGTGTAGCTGGCCGCCGCGGTAGTAGGTGATGGTTAGGGTGTCGCCGATTTCTTTTTCTTGGAAGAGGATTTTTCTTAGATCAATGACATTCGTAATTGGTTCGCCGTTTAGTTCAACGATAACATCGAGCCGCTCGAGTCCGCTTTGATCGGCAGGGGACAGTGGCTGGACACTCCAAATATATACACCCCCGGTTACATCACTTGGCAATGATAATGTATTTTCCCATTCTTGATGGGGGATTTCATCTAACGAATAAACTTCAACTCCAAGGAAGGGGCGCTCGACTACTCCCGTTGTTTCAAGCTCTTGCATGATTGGCAAGGCATGGTCAATCGGAATTGCAAATCCAAGTCCTTCTACAGCTGCTTCATTTATCTTCATCGAATTAATGCCAATGAGCTGGCCGTAAATGTTGATAAGTGCGCCTCCACTATTTCCCGGGTTAATCGCGGCATCTGTTTGGATAACCTCTGCTTGCCAGTCAGGGCGCCCGTCCATGTCAAAGTCTTGGGGGATTGTTCGCTCTGTACCGCTAATTACACCTTGCGTAACCGTGCTGGAAAACATAAGCCCAAGAGGGTTGCCAATGGCGATTGCCGGCTCACCAACCTTTACATTGCCGGATACGCCAATTTCAATTGCCTCCTGAACGTTATCACTTGGCATCCGAATTACTGCTAGATCACTGAATAAATCACTGCCAACGACTTCCGCATCGAGATGGGTATCATCATAGAGGACGATCTCAATCTGATCGGCTCCTTCCACGACATGGTGATTCGTTACAATATACGCATTTCCATCTTCTATTTTATAAATAACTCCTGAACCAGTTCCAGCTTCAACGGAACCTTCCTCCAGCCAATAATGATTCTCCTTTTGAATATTTGTTACACCGACAACGGCCGGGGTAACCCGATCCACGACCTCCGTTATTTGGGTGGAGACGTCGACGCTTACAGATGTATTTTGCGGCTGTCCATCTAGCCCGTCATGAATTGTTTCTGTCATTCGGTCTGTTGTTGTTTGGGGAATCAGATTTGCTTTCATTAGTTCGGGAAGCGCGACTGAGACAATTAAAATACCGATAATGACACCTAAAAGCAGGGGAGTGAGCCAGTATAATTTCCTGCGCTCCCTCGATTTATAATAACCCATGCCCTAACCTCCTCTATATCTCTCTTTACTTACATGTAGTATTACCAAAAATCGCTTCTTCATAACGCCTTTTAGACTGGGACATTTGGGGTCAGAGCATTTGTCCCAGTGGGACAAGTGCTCTGACCCCAATGTCCCTGCAAAAAAACAGGCCAAGCAGGGGATTCCTGCTTAGCCTGTTCATATTACACTACATCATATAATTGGGTTGGTTCTTTTGGATCGGTGTCACATAGTTCGATATGGATGCCGCGTTCTTCCAATATACGGGAGACGGACATGCGGGCAAGGTCTTTCATATTATTGTCCAAGCTCAAGTGAGCAAGATAGATCCGCTTCGTATTATTGTTAATGACGTCAGCTAGTGCGAGCCCTGAATCTTCATTGGACACATGACCAGAATCGCCTAGGATGCGTTGTTTTACACTCCATGGATATCTTCCCATCCGCAGCATGTCCACATCATGATTCGCTTCAAAAATATAAGCATCTGCATCTTCCACTGTTTTCTTAATCCGTTCTGACACATAACCTAAATCCGTAACAAGCGCTACTTTTTTTCCGCCACTATGAAACGTGTAAAATTGTGGTTCCGCAGCGTCGTGGGAGACACCGAAAGATTCAATGTCCATATCACCAAAGGTTTGAACTTCTTCCCGGTTAAAAACAAACTTTTGGTCAACAGTAAGCTTTCCGATCGAATGCTCCATCGCCTTCCACGTCTTTTCATTTGCATAGATCGGCAAATTATATTTCCGCGCAATTATCCCAAGCCCTTTTATATGATCACTATGTTCATGGGTTACTAAAATGCGGGAAAGCTCGCTCGGGTCAAGATGAGCTTTTTCAAATAACAAATCAATCTGCTTCCCACTCAAACCCGCATCGACAAGGATTTTTTCCTTTTTCGATTCAATATAAAAAGCATTCCCTGTACTCCCTGATGCGAGTACACTAAAGCGTAAACTCATTCTGTTTCACTCCGATTATCTAACTCTAATCTTTCTTCTAGAATAGGTAAGAAATTTTCCCTTAAATCATTTTCCTCATCCAATATATTCACCCGCATCATATGTTCACCAATGACGTTCAGTAAAAATTCCGTCTGATTGCTTTCATAAATGAGGCCTTCTATCGCATTGACAAAATGATCGCGCTCCTCATTCACTGACACTTTCCATGTCGGGGCAAATACTTGAATACCTTCTGCGGTAATCCGAGAATAATAGCCGATTTCTATATCCGACACATTATCTCCACGATGTAAATAATTTGCTTTGAAAAGCTGACCGATCACCTGCGTCGGCTGGTTCAACTGCACTGGCTCACCTTGCACTTCTGCCTTTCCAAGAATCGTCTGGCTATAGTGGGTTACTTCATTATCATCGTTCAGAAAGACGAGTAGCAAGCCATTTTCATTATAGTAAATGGGCCGGTTTTCCTTCTCTTGGAAAAACATCAATATATTCAATTCCTCATTCCACTCGGCAAAAACATATTCGTCCCCGTAAAGCACGTGAGGGAGAACCGCCGCTTCCAGCGCATCTTTGGACTTATTCGGTGAAAGCTTAACCGGACTATCCAATTGACTTATAATTAAATTATTATTAAAAACTTCTATCGTCTGACCTTCTAATTCATCCAATTCCTCAAGATCCTTATCTGATAATTCCCGTTGGACGACCGATATATAGGCAAGTTCGGTTACATCAACCGCTTTTGAATCATCGGTTATTTGTTCTGAAGCGAGCTGGTCTTCAATCGGTAATTCCTGATTGTCGAGATATCCGACATCTTGCTGTCGGTCGATAAAGGCAAAGATCAAATATATATTGAGGATGAGGAAGCTAAGGATGAATAATGTCTTAATATTTCCCCACTGCATCCTTAGTTCCCTCCCATTGGTTGCTTTTCTTCATCAAATATAATTTTTTGCCATGAATTATTTTCCTTTTTGTACCAAGCTGGAACCATCTCAAAGTATTCACTATCCTGTTCATCCTGCTGATATTTCAGTTCATAGCCTATTTTAACATCTTCTATATTCTCCATCGTAACATCCACATCGGATTCTAAAAGGTCAATGATGTTTTCTCCCGATGGCAGTTCATTTTCTCGCAGTTTGAATTCACTATCGAATAAATAAAGCGGCCGGTCATATTCAATCAGCTGCATACCATTTTGATAATTTCCCCATCTTTGCTGGATGGTGGCGAGCTTATGAATATTAAATACGGGATAACTTTTATAATACATTTGGTATGTTACTTGATTGTTATTCAAATTAACATCATCCAAGCGATAATCTTGGTTCAAGCGAGATGCATACGTCCAACCGCTATGATTATTAATATTGTTGATACTGCGATCAAGCAAATCCAGTTCACTAATAACACGATCCGGTTCGTCAGTTGACGGTGAAATATGACTAATATATTCCATCCGTTTGCCATTCTGATAGACACTCATCTGCCGGTTATCCGTAAAATAAGCTTCTCCAATCGTCTGTGAGTTGGTTTCCCGTACAACAGCAGGATTCGTGAATAGGATATTAACGAACAAAGCTGGTTGAATTTGAGTTGGTGTAATAGAATAGGAATCCATTTTTATCTTGCCGGCTGGAATATATACCGGGTTTGTCTGTTCATTTATAACAAGGTATTCCTGATATGTTTCTTTATCCAAGGTCTCCGTGTTGCGCCATAATTGATCATAGATCTCTGCATCATTAATCAAAGCGACGGCACGCTGGTCGGAAGTATCCGAACTAAACTCCAGCTGTAAGGACTTACTGTCATGAATAAAACTAATGTATATCCGCTTCATCGACCAATTCGGAAAAATAATATCATCTGACCCAAAATTAAACAGTGTGCCGAGCACTTTCATAGGAATTTCATCGGCAAATATGAGTTCTATTTTTTCCGGGGAGCGCTCAGTCGCTTCTTCACTATCAAGAACCTCATAATTGGAAATAACCCAATCTTGCATCTGATGAAACATTTGATCTTTGGATTTCGAATCTTGAAATCCAAAATAACCTGCGTCAGTGTGGAAAATAATATCTACAGGTTTAATCAGACTCCGCTTCGTTTCGTCATTTGATCCCCCTGCATCAATCTCACTATTTACAAACTCACTGCTAATCGTTTGGTTGGAGTTCGGTTGATAACTCCATAGCGTGTAAGATAAGAGAATACTGATTCCAATTAAGACAATGAGGATGAATGTTTTTACGGTTTCGAATTTCATCTGACGTCCCTCCGCTTCCTCTTAATGAGTGGGAGTGTAAAGTAAATCGTTGTCCCATGACCTTCTCTGCTTTTCGCCCAGATTCGTCCATGGTGAGCTTCGACGAGTTCTTTTGTAATGGCAAGTCCAAGGCCTGTACCACCAAGCTTCCTCGTTCTCGCCCGGTCCGCCCGGTAAAAGCGGTCGAATATTTTTTCCAATCGGTCGTAAGGAATTCCCATCCCTTCGTCTTGCACCGAGATGAGCAAGTAATGGCGTTTATTTTCTACCCGGAGAACAATTTTGCCGCCTTCTGGAGAATACTTAATCGCATTTGAAATAATGTTATCAAGTACTTGAGTCATCTTATCTTTATCAATCCATACTTGATAATTCTTATTCGGCAATTCCCGTTTGATTGTCGTCGTCTCCGGCAAATTCATTTCAAAACGGTCGATGATCTGGTGGAAGTAATCGATAAAATCTGTTTCTTCCTTGTGGAGCTGGTATTCCTCTGCATCCATTCTGGAAAGCTGGAGAAGATCATTCACCATCCGGATCATCCGGTCGGTTTCATTTTGGGTAACTTCAAGGAATTTCGGTGCGATTTCCTTATCTTCCCAAGCTCCGTCCGCCAATGCTTCGAGATAACTTTTCATCGTCGTAAGCGGTGTCCGCAATTCATGAGAAACATTGGAAACAAAATCCCTGCGCTCTTGTTCAACCTTTTCATCTTCCGTTACATCATTCAACACAGTAATAAAACCATTTATTGCATCTTGGTCATCTTTTACTGTGGAAAAGTTAGTTCGGATGAGAAACGGCTGGTGATCATCGCTGAAATCAATAATCATCGAGCTATTCTCCCGGAGTTCAGATATATCGACAAGCTTTTCATCAAGCTGTAAAACATCAAGTAAATCATCACCAATCAAATCGTCCGGATTTTTCCCGAGGAGAATTCCCGCAGCTTCATTGATTAACGTGATTGATCCTTCTTGATCGGTTGCAATAACACCGTCTGACATATTGGATAGCACTGAACTGAGCTTAAAGCGTTCTTCTTCAATTGTTGCATAGGAATGTCTCAGTCGGCTGTTCAAGTCATTGAATGCTTCTGAAAGCTGACCGATTTCGTCTTTTCCATATACATTTACTTTCTGGGTGAAGTCACCTTTCGCCATTGCTTGGGCTTGTCTGCGCATTTCCTTAATCGGCTTCGTGATCGAGCGGGCAACAAGCACCCCAATAATGGCAGAGATTGCAACCGCAAGTAATGCCCCTTGTAAAAAGATTTTATTAATTTCATCCAGCTGCTTATAAACGCCCTCTAAGGACGATTCCAAGTAAATCGCACCGACTACGTTGTTCTCATTATCAAGAATCGGGTCGACGCGAACATAAACATATTCTCCGTTTTCATTGATGAAATCATCTTCCTTTGTCATATCAAAGAAAAGCACCTGTTGGATGATATCTCTCGTAATCCGCTGATTGATTTCCACGAGATTATTGTTCGTACCGATGATTCTACTTTGGCTGTTTACGACAATTACGTTCGTAAGGTCATCGGTGCTGAGCTCATTAACAATATCTTGAACTTCTGCCTCCGGACTCATTCCCTCTTCCGTTTCCGTCTGTTCACGGTTGTAAACACGTTCGAGATTATAGCTAAGAAGTTCCATTCGGCTGGAGACATTGTCCTTAAAGCTTTCTTCCAGGTTTTTGGAAAGCTGCCCGGTAAAAAATGTTCCGATGAGCTGGACAGCAAGTATCAGCAAGAGAATATAAATAATAATGAATTTTAATTGTATCGAACGAAAAAATCCGACTTTATGCATCACAACTACTCCTGATCAGGATTACGTAAATAATAACCAACTCCGCGCCGTGTCACAATCCAGGCCGGGTTACTTGGGTTCTCCTCAATTTTCTCACGCAGTCTTCTCACCGTAACGTCAACCGTACGCACATCTCCGAAATAGTCATAACCCCATACGGTTTCAAGTAAATGTTCTCGGGTCATAACTTGTCCAATGTGACGTGCAAGGTAGTGTAATAATTCGAACTCCCGGTGGGTCAGTTCGATTTGTTCTCCATCACGGGAAACAACGTAAGCATCCGGGTAAACGGTAAGACTTCCGATAACGATGTTTTTCGTCGGTTTCTCGGTTTCTTCCGGTAACTGCTGTCTACGCAAGTTCGCCTTCACCCGGGCAATGAGCTCGCGGTTACTGAATGGTTTCGTCACATAGTCATCCGCACCAAGTTCCAGGCCGAGTACTTTATCGATTTCCGAGTCCTTTGCGGTCAGCATGATAATCGGCATACTCTTTGTTTTCCTTACTTCACGCAGTACTTCATTTCCATCTTTATTTGGCAGCATAATATCGAGGAGGATGAGTTCGGGGTCTTCCTCTTCCGCCATACGTATTGCCTCGTCACCGTCATTGGCGACAATCACTTGGTAGCCTTCCTTTTCTAAATTAAACTTTAATATATCTGCAATTGGTTGTTCATCATCTACAACTAATATTTTTTGATTCATTTTTGCCACATCCTTTTCATGTAACGCTTTCCTCTATTTTAACGTACTTTTGCCAATCTGTCTGTACCTATTTGGTCGGAGAGCGGGGCCAGTGGGGTCAGAGCATTTGTCCCAGTCAAATGGGACAAATGCTCTGACCCCACTGGCCCACTCCAAGTCAAAAAAGCACGAGGCTTGTGCTCGTGCTTTATGCTTGGACGGGTGCTTGGGGAATGTCTTGTTCACTGTAGCGATATTCCAAGTCAACGAATTTGTTGTATTCTTTTACAAAGGCAAGTTCAACGGTACCGGTTGGACCGTTACGTTGCTTGGAAATGATGATTTCGATGATGTTTTGCTTTTCCGATTCCGAGTCATAGTAGTCGTCACGATATAGGAAACCAACAATATCGGCATCTTGCTCAATACTTCCAGATTCCCGGAGGTCGGACATCATCGGGCGTTTATCCTGACGGGATTCGACACCACGGGAAAGCTGCGATAGTGCGATTAAAGGCACTTCCAACTCTCTTGCCAGTCCTTTTAGAGAACGAGATATTTCGGAAACTTCCTGCTGTCTGTTCTCCTGGGAGCCGCTGCTTCCTTGGATAAGCTGTAAATAGTCAATCATAATCATTCCAAGACCATGTTCTTGTTTTAACCGGCGACATTTCGAACGGATTTCACTGACACGAACACCCGGTGTATCATCAATAAAAATCCCGGCATTTGATAGAGAACCCATCGCCATTGTCAGCTTGCCCCAGTCGTCTGCTTGGAGCTGGCCGCTCCTAAGTCGTTGGGAATCAATATTTCCCTCAGCACAGAGCATCCGCTGTACGAGCTGGTCCGCTCCCATCTCAAGACTGAAGATCGCGACATTATTTGCTGTTTTTACCGCAACGTTCTGCGCGACGTTCAGAGCAAAAGCTGTCTTACCAACAGAAGGGCGGGCGGCAATAATAATCAAGTCGTTGCGCTGGAAGCCACTCGTAATTCGGTCCAGTTCCTGATAACCAGTTGGAACACCGGTTATGTCTCCCTGATTTTCATGGAGCTGCTCAATTTTATCGTAAACGTCGATGAGGACGTCTTTAATATTTTTAAAGCCTTCACTGTTTTTTCTTCCGGAAACTTCGAGGATGGTCTTCTCCGCTTCATTTAGAACGTCATCGACCTCGTCCTCCCGCTCGAATCCTGAAGTTACGATATCTGTCGCGGCACGAATGAGTCGGCGCAGCAATGCCTTCTCTTCTACAATACGGCTATAATACTCAATATTCGCAGCGGTCGGTACACTTTCAGCTACTTGGGTGAGATACGTAACTCCACCTGCTTCTTCCAGCTGCTTCCGGTCATTTAAATAAGTGGTAACGGTAATAACGTCTATTGGCTCACCGCGGTCTGCCAGTTGCAACATCGCAGCGAAGATCCGTTGATGGCTTGCCCGGTAAAAGTCTTCCGGCATCAAGATTTCTGAGGCACTGGAGAAGCTTTCAGGCTGCAGAAAAATTGCTCCGATAACCGACTGTTCCGCTTCAATATTATGCGGCGGTGTACGGTCGATTGGTCCTTGATCCATGGTAGTTCCTCCTCTCTTTGTTGATTCATGAAGTAAAAAAGGACTCACGTGAGATTCGTGAGTCGCAGGGCCGACTGATCAGAGTTTTCTGGGACAGTAGCTCTGACCCTAGTCCCACTATTTTTGTTCGGTGACGTGGACTTTGATTGAACCGGATACTTCTGGGTGGAGCTTGATTGGTACGGTTGTGTAGCCCAGAGCTCGGATTGGTTCGTCTAGTTCAATTTTTCGTCTGTCGATTTTATGTCCATAGTCTTTTGCTAACTTTTCTGCGATTTGTTTGTTTGTAATTGATCCGAATAGGCGTCCGCCTTCACCAGATTTTGCTTGCAATTCCACTGTTAAATCAGCAAGTTTATCTTTTAATTGAATCGCTTCTTCTTTTTCTTTCTGTTCTTGCTGGGCGTTCTTACGTTTCTTCGCATCAAGCGCCTTTAAATTTCCTGGTGTTGCTTCAATCGCCAATTTATTTTTTAAGAGATAGTTTCTTGCATAGCCTTCCGCTACGTCTTTTACTTCCCCTTGCTTTCCTTTACCTTTTACATCTTTTACAAAAATCACTTTCATTTCGTTTCTCTCCCTTCGAAATATTCATCAATGATATCTTTTAACAATAATTCAACGTCTTCAACGCTTGTATCTTCTATTTGGGTTGCGGCATTCGTTAAATGTCCACCGCCATTCATTCGTTCCATAATGATCTGGACATTGATTTGTCCTAGCGAACGGGCGCTAACACCAACCCGGCCGTCCTCCCGCTCGGAAATAACGAAGGAGGCTGTCACCCCTGTCATTGTCAAGAGCGTATCGGCAGCTTGTGCAATCAGTACAGGGCCGTACGTTTCTCCAGGCTCTGCAGCAACAATTGCAATTTTGTCTCGGTAGATTTCGGTCCGTTCGATTAACTTGCTCCGCTGTAAATAAACACGGAGATCTTCTTTAAGTAATTGTTGGACGAGTACCGTATCTGCCCCCTTTGCTCGTAAGTAAGAGGCTGCATCAAACGTACGAGAACCTGTCCTTAACGTAAAGCTTTTCGTATCTACTATAATACCAGATAACAAGGCGGTTGCTTCAAGCATTTTTAATTTAATTGTTTTGGGCTGATATTCCAATAACTCCGTCACAAGCTCGGCGGTAGAAGATGCATATGGTTCCATATAAACAAGTGTCGGATTATCAATAAACTCTTCTCCACGGCGATGGTGGTCAATAACCACTTTATATTCCGTCTTAGCGAGTAAAGCTGGCTCGGCGACCATAGACGGCTTATGCGTATCGACAATTACAATTAGACTCTGACTTGTAATGATATCTTCCGCTTTATCGGGGTCAATGAATCGTTCCCACAGTTCTTCATCTGCCTGGATCGCTTCGACTAACCGTTGTACACCTGTATCCACATCATCCGGATCAAAGACAATATAACCTTCGACACCATTTGCTTTTGCGATATTTAAAATCCCGATCGCTGCACCGACAGAGTCCATATCCGGTGATTTATGCCCCATAATAATGACTTTGTCGCTCACCTTCACAAGATCTGTCATTGCGTGGGAAATAACTCGCGCGCGGACACGGGTCCGCTTTTCCATTGGATTCGTCTTACCACCATAGAAACGAACCTTACCTGCTTCATCCCGAATTGCTACTTGATCCCCACCTCGGCCGAGTGCTAAGTCAAGACTAGATTGGGCAAGTTCACCAAGCTGTGGCAATGGAACGTCTCCTTGACCGACCCCGATACTTAGCGTGACATTCGTACTCTGTTCCCCGGTAATCTCCCGGATTTCATCCAGAATATCGAATTTCACTTCTTCTATCTGTCTTAAAATCTCTCTCGTTCCAATTGCGAGGAAACGTTCCTGGGAAGTGCGCTTCATATAAAGGCCATTCCGCTTCGCCCAATCATTAATGAGAGAGGTGACTTCTGAATTCAACAGACTTTTTGCCGTGTCATCCATCGGCAAGGTAATATCTTCATAATTATCGAGAAAAATGATAAACAAGACAGTCTTATCATTTTCATAAACGGTACGCAGTTGCTCCCGCTCCGTTTCATCAATGAAATAAACTAAGCGCTCATTTTTATTAATCTTTGTATGAAAATAGTATTCATCTAACTGAACAATCGTATCTTTTCTGTCTTCTTTAATGTCGGTAACTAATTCCTCGGACAAGAAATTAAGTGAAGAACCGATTACTTCGGCTTCATCCGTATTAAATTGTCGCATATAAGGATTCGCCCATTCGATTTTATAGTTCTCATCGTAAAGCACAATCCCAAAAGGAAGCTCACTTAAAGCCTCTTTGCCTACCATTTTTACGCGTGTTGAAATTAGCTTAATTTCATCTTGCAGCTCTTCCATTCGCTTATTTTCTCTTTGTATACTATAAGCTAATGAAGCGAGCAGCAGAACAGCCCCTACTATTCCAATTATCCACTCGTAATAAAAAAGGACGGCAAGCAAAATGGCGGATAGGATATAGATAATCCATATATGATTGTCTAATAATCGCTTCCTTTTCAACTCCGGCATAACTGTTCACTCCAATTTTGCTTCCATTAAAGGTTATTTATTTTTTTGAAGACGAGCCCTCAAATTTAACCCTATATCAATTATACCTAAGATTCTAACGAAATAAAGGAGAAATAATGGAAACAGGATGGTCAGCACAATACTTAAGATAGGAATTACCTTCGACCACTTCTTATAATGCGTAAAGAAGAAGATGAAAGAAAATCCTTGGATTACAAGCAGCATTTCTAAAATAATCAGTGCATTTTGTACACCGACATACATAATACTGTTCGGATCGGAACTGATCAAGGATGCGATAATGACGATTAAATAGAGCCAAATAATCGACGTCGGCAATTTTAAACTTCTAAATGGTGGAAAGTATAATTTTTTATTGTACATTCGGTTCAACAATTTATAACTAATCCACTGTGTTAGAAACGCTAAGAACACCGCGCTGATTGCAATGAAGGCTGGCATGAGCTTAATAAAGTACTGAATCTGCTCGATAAATAATGCCTCCATATCCACGGCTTCCCCTGATTCAAGACCTACCCCTTCCATAAGGGAAATATACCAATCCACTTGATCTGTTGCAATCGTTTCGATTTCCTGGACGAAATTCACACCCAGTAGAACTTGCGTGAAAGCAAGCGTAAATAACAGGCCCCCGATAAATCCTAACGTCCCGTAAGCCCATGTTTCATAAGCAGTCCGCTCTTTATTTATTGCATGTCCTATTAATAAACCTGCCGCTCCCATCATCAGTGTGAGCGGTAAGTAGATTACCGTCAGAATCATACTAATAAGAGAAGCGAAGACAACTACAAGCATTCCAGGCTTCACTCCATGTTTGGACGTATAGATGACAAAGGGAATTGGGAGTAGCACCATCATAAAGGTTGATAGAAAAGGTACTAAGGTACCGAACAGGAGAATAAGATATATTCCTGCTAGGAGTGCTCCTTCTGTCAGTTTTTTTGTATTGTTCATTTCTGGCATACACCTCAATTTTATATCTAATTATCACGGTACAACTATTCTTTAACTGCCCGCATCCAAGTAAGTGGAATCAAATCTACTCAGGCAGTAGAACACGGATAGTAACACCCTGATTAACTCCATTAGCATTCAGCTGGGCAATAAAACGCTCGCTGAATGAAGTTTTATTTTATGCTGTCCTCTTATCATAACATGAAAGCTATTTTTCTTTCGTGGTTAACGGTCGGAAATCTCAAACACGAACGAACAGATTTTTATTATTTTTATTGGGAAATCATTTTGTCACGTATTAACGGTCTGTAATACCCCCCACTTCTAAACATGAGAATAGCCTACATGTGAAGGTGGGGGAGGTACAGTCCGTAAATACCTGATTCGGTTCAACTAACATTCAGTGGGGAGGGAAGGAACCCCACTGAATGAAGTTTCACTTTATCCAAATGCCTCTATTTATTTCTTGTCGAAATTTCCCGAAATTATTTCCCGGGTAATAATTTACCGCATGATTTAACAGAACATTCATTCTAGTTGGATAGGTTTCCTTGGAAATAATTAATCACAATCAGAGCATTTCCTGCTGATTTCATCTATAATTAAGATGTATAAGTATGTTTAAATAAGGATGGAGCCAATGATTCTCATAGATGCATTTATTAATAGTTTAAAATTACCTAATAAAAATGCGATGTTCAAATTAAATCGAGTCGGAATGGATATCGTCGTATTCTACTTATTTATTTTGATTCTTATCGTCTCAATCCCACATCTTGTTCTGCAACTGCAAATGACAGATGGGCTTGCAGGTGGATTGCCAGTTATATTAAAATTAATCTATTTCTTTATGTTCTATTATTTACCACTGACAATCGCCGTATTCCTATTTATTTCCATCATGGCATATGTTGGGGTTGCAATTGCCAAACTGATGAAAAGGAAATTAAGGTATCAGATTATTTGGAAGCTGCTCGCTTTCACAACAACGATTCCTTTCTTTGCATATATGTTACTTGCATCACTTTTTCCAATCCGTGACAAGTACCTGCTACTAGCAATTGTTTATTCTTTCATTATGCTCATCTTCATGATCCTGAAATATCCAAAACGAAGAATAAGGAAGAAAGCTAAATAGAAATTTCTAGTTGGGGGTGTCCGTAAATTCAACCAAGGCAATTATTTATCTATATTATTTCAGTCTCACTTAATGCGTTAGGAAATAGTTTCATGATTGTAGCAAACTTTGGAAGTGCTCCCTGGACTTCCGCCGGAGAAAACTTAGCATATATCTTACCATTTTCCGTTGGGGTCTGTGTCATTATATTACATATGTTTTCCTTCCTGCTTAGTTACTTGATGAAAGTTAGACTCAGTTTGAAAATGATTGCTCAAAGTCTCATCCTCGCTTTTATATTTGGAGGCTTTATTGATTTATTCTTATACCTTCATCAGTTGGTCTACATTCCGGGTGATATGTTCATGCGTGGTTTGTACTTGTTTGTCGGCCTTAACTTCATTGCAATCGGAGTTAGTATTTATTTTCAAGCTGGATCTATTTACTTACCGACGGATTATTTATTGAAAGCATTCGGCAAGTTAATGAAAAATTATACAGTAGGAAATATCTTTTTTACAGCCGTACCGTTAGTAATTAGTATCGTCATTATTTTATATCGTTCAGAAATGACTGGGATCGGTATTGGTACTTTATTCTTCATGTTTGGGCTCGGATTTTTAATGGATATGTATAACCGGCTAATCCGTATCCGGAACATGGAAGTAAGAAGTAGTGATTAAGAAAGATAAAAACACCTCAAAACGAAGCGAAATCGTTTTGAGGTGTTTATTTTTATCTTACTCCGCAACAAACGGCAGAAGTGCCATTTGGCGAGCACGTTTGATAGCTACTGTTAGTTTACGCTGATATTTTGCAGAAGTTCCAGTTACACGACGAGGAAGAATTTTTCCACGTTCGGAAATGAAACGTCTTAATAAATCAACATCTTTATAGTCGATATGGGTAATACCGTTAGCTGTGAAATAACAAACTTTACGACGTCTACCACCACGTCCACGACGAGCTGCCATGAGCGATTACCTCCTTTGCTTTATTGTTTATTGTATTATTGATGTTCATCACGAACAGTTAAGTTAATTTTACAAGTGATTCTAATTACTATTAAAATGGCAAGTCATCATCCGAAATGTCAATTGGTTCTCCATTATTGCGGAATGGATCTTCCGTTGCTTGACCTTGACTCGGACCCTGGCCTTGATTTTGGTTCGGGCTTGGTTGGAACTGGCCTTGTCCACCAAACTGACTTTGATTTTGATTTTGAAATTGGTTCTGGTTCGGCTGGTATCCTGGTGCACCACCGCCTCTATCTTGAGAAGCATTTTTTGACTCCAGGAATTGAATGCTGTCTGCAACAACTTCAGTTACATAAACGGTTTTACCATCCTGACCTTCATACGTACGTGATTGCAAACGGCCATCAACACCGATCAAACTGCCTTTTCTCATAAAGTTTGCAAGGTTTTCCGCTTGGCGGCGCCACACGACACCATTAATAAAATCTGCCTCACGTTCTCCCTGCTGATTAGAAAAAGGACGGTTCACTGCGATATTGAAGTTAGCCACTGCTATTCCGTTTGGTGTATAACGTAAATCAGGATCCCTTGTTAACCTGCCTACTAATACGACACGATTTAACATCAGAACCACTCCTTATTATTGTTCATCTCGAATTGTCATATGACGGACAATATCATCAGAGAACTTAGCTAGACGGTCGAATTCGTTAACTGCTTCTTCACCGCCAGTGAAGTTAATGACAACATAATATCCATCGCGGTACTCATTGATTTCATAAGCAAGACGACGCTTGCCCATCTCATCAACTTTTGTGATCTCCGCGCCATTATCTGTAAGAATTTTGTTGAAACGCTCAATTAAGTTTGTTTGCGCCTCTTCTTCAATGTCTGGGCGGATGATATACATGGTTTCATATTTGTTCATCCGTTACACCTCCTTTTGGTCTTAGCGGCTTCCAGAATAACTCTGGGAGCAAGGAGCAATTTATAAAATATAATTACTCACAATAAGATATTATACCAAACTATTTTTCATTAAACAAGGTTTCGAGATCCTTTTTTTACGTTTATCCTAGAGCATTACACATTAAAGCGGAAATGGATCACATCGCCGTCCTGAACAATATAATCTTTTCCTTCTAAACGGATTCTCCCGTTTTCTCTTGCAATTGCCATTGAACCTGCTTCTAACAAATCATCATAAGATACCGTCTCAGCACGGATAAATCCTCTCTCAAAGTCTGTATGGATAATTCCTGCTGCTTGCGGTGCTTTAATTCCTTTTCTAAACGTCCAAGCGCGCACTTCCTGCTCACCTGCAGTAAAGTATGTGCCGAAGCCTAATAAATTGTAGGAGGCTTTGATAAGCTTATCAAGGCCTGACTCTGCAATGCCCAGTTCTTCTAGGAACATGTCCTTTTCGTCAGGATCCAGTTCAGCAATCTCTTCTTCAATTTTTGCACAAACGACTATGACTTCTGCATTTTCTTGCGCGGCATATTCTTTCACCTTTTGCACATTTTCATTCGCATCAGGGTCAGCAACTTCATCTTCTTTCACATTTGCAACATATAGGATTGGTTTGTTTGTAAGGAGATGCAGTCCTTTTACAATTTTATCCTGATCTTCATTGAATTCGACTGTACGTGCTGGCTGGTCATTTTCGAGTGCTTCTTTTAGCTTGGACAATACTTCGAATTCCTGTAGTGAATCTTTATCCTTCTGTCTAGCCAGCTTTTCCACCCGCTGATAACGTTTCTCTACAGTTTCCAAGTCTGCTAAGATTAATTCTAAGTTAATGATCTCGATATCATCAATCGGATCGACTTTTCCAGATACATGGGTAATATTCTCATCTTCAAAACAACGGACGACCTGACAAATAGCATCCACTTGACGAATATGGGATAGGAATTGGTTACCAAGTCCCTCTCCCTTACTTGCCCCTTTTACAATTCCAGCGATATCCGTAAATTCAAATGCGGTCGGTACCGTTTTCTTCGGTTTTACAAGTTCAGTTAATTTATCTAGACGCTCATCAGGTACTTCCACTACACCGACGTTTGGATCGATTGTTGCGAACGGATAGTTTGCTGCTTCAACCCCTGCCTGTGTAATAGCGTTGAATAATGTAGATTTTCCAACGTTCGGAAGCCCGACGATTCCTGCTGTAAGGCTCATTAAAATTCCACTCCTTAAGGATTTCTTTCGTGACGAACGCGTTCGTTACTCTAAGTATAGTATAAGTAATAGGAAAAGGAAAAAACTAAAAAAAGAAAAATAGGTAACAAATTGTACCTACTTTTATCATTTGCGTGCAATATTTACGTTTTCCTAGACTACTCTTCTATTATCATACTATCTAATTCAGATATTTATCAAATTTAATTCTTTTGCGGAAAAATTAGAGGGACAAATGTTCCAACCCTCTTGTCCCGAATTTATTCGGCTTTCTCGAGGACTTTTTTCAGTTTTTTGGTAAATTCCCGGCGAGGGATCATGACGCTGTGATCGCAACCTTGGCATTTGATTCGGATATCCATACCCATACGGATGATCTTCCAGCGGTTTTCTCCACAAGGATGCGGTTTTTTCATTTCGACAATATCATTTAATGCAAACTCTTTATCCGCCAATCTGATGCCTCCTTTTTCATTCGTACAACGTGAAATAGTCTATCTCTATTATACCTATGTTTTAGTGTTTGTTACAATTAATATTCACCTATTATCCTTCCCTATTGGATAAAGGAGTAATTTTACTAATATATATAAATTCAATATTCCGTATAGTGGGTAAATAAAAGCAACAAGTTGGGTAAAGCTGATGAGACTGAATGGGAGCATAATCACTAACATAATCGTAGCCATTTTTAATAAAGAAAAACCGTATTTTTTATTTACTCTAGTAATCATTCCGAGTAAGGTCGCTGCAGCCGTTGTGTATATTGCAAGCCAAAGCATGAGCATCATCACGACGATTACAACTTGTCCATAATTATTAATGATTAAATAAAGCGGGATAGCAGGTAATTCCACTTGTTTGGCAAGCTCCGTTAAGCTTGTATTATAAATAAACGTGATAAACCCAAGAATGAGACCACTTGAAATCGAAGCAATATATATTTCCCCTTTGGATTTAATTCGATTGCCGATTGCCCCCAGAACGGCAATTAACGGTAAAATATTTAATGCAGTAAATGGAAAAGCGGCCGTCCAGTTATCCTGACTATCCCAATTACTTTGAAATGATATCTCTTCTCCTTTTATGAAAACAAGTAAAATAACAAAAAGCGCAATTATCAATAATGGCATTAATAATTGATTAATATTTAATAATTCACCAATTCCTTTACTAAAAATAATCATAAGACCTGCAAAAATAAAGATAGTTCCCCACCAGAACGGGATTCCAAATGACTCAAACGTCGCCCCACTCCCAGCAATCATCACGACAGTTACACAAAAAAGATAAATGAAGATTAAATAATCATAAACAACTGCCAACTTCTTTCCTGTTAATTGATGAAGAACTGGCACATAATTCGTACTCTGTAATTTATAACTGATATTTAAAATCGTTATCGTACATAATATAAAGAAACCCGTGAACAAAAGAATAGCAAGTCCACTTCCCGCACCAAAAAATTGCCAGATTTCCCTCCCAGACGCATAACCAGCCCCCATTACTGCACCTGTTATTAGAAACATATTTTTCATCCCTGCACGAACCATCCTTATTCCTCCGCTCACGATGTATAGTTTTCAGAAAAATGCCATATACTATACCAATATGTTTTTGGAGGATAAGCTATGAATCAGAAACCGTCCGAGCAAAAGAATTTCAACTATCGAATTCACTATAATGAAGAACAAGTTATCGATAAAGTTAGCGAAAAGATTATTTCCTGGTTCCCTAGATTACCGCGCGAATACATTGTCGTCTGTATTGGAACCGACCGTTCGACTGGGGATGCGCTTGGACCTTTAACCGGCACATTACTGACCGCAAAAAAACCACAACACTTTAATATTTATGGCACCCTCCATCAACCGGTTCATGCGACAAATTTAATGGAATATATCGCTGAAATTAAGAATAAGCATCGACATCCATTCATTATTGCAGTCGATGCCTGTTTAGGGAGAAATACGTCGATTGGGCATTTAATAACAGGTATTGGACCTTTAAAGCCTGGTGCAGCTTTAAAGAAAGCACTACCGGAGATTGGGGATATTCATCTTACAGGGGTTGTGAACTCTGGTGGTTTTATGGATCACGCAGTTTTACAAAGCACAAGATTATCGATGGTGATGGACATGGCGGAAACGATCGCTGAATTACTTAATATCATCGATCAACAACTAAGTCCTAGTTTTATCCGCCCTGCTGTTCTACGCAATCATCCGGAAAGAAATCAAATGATTTAATATCATTTACCCTACTCTTCCTTGATTTCAACTTTATTTATTTGTATTCTCTTGTTAGAGTCATAGATAATAGTACACTTTATTATCTAAAAAACTCTGACTGGAGGTTTTATCATCAATATAGAATGGGTAGTTATCGTTTCATTAATCATGAACGGTGTTCTTCTTCTGCTTATTTATGGACAAAGTAAACAAATAAATCGATTGGAGGAGCAGAACAAACAATCGCTTCACATAGAGAATGATGAGGAATTCATTCAATCGGTAAAAGAAAAGATTGCCACGGTTGGCGATGTGAAAACTGTAAAGTATGTACGTGAGGAAAAAGGTCTCTCGTTAATTGACGCTAAAAAATTCGTAGATCAGTTAAAATAGACAAAAAATAGAGCCACATTGTATAGTGACTCTATTTTTGTCTATCTTATGTAATCTAAAACAATTGAAAAGCATAATAAATCAGTACAACAAGTAATAGTGCAGGCATTAAGTTGGCAACTCGGATTTCTTTGATTTTCAATAAATTTAAACCGATTGCAACAATCAGCAAACCCCCGACCGATGTTATTTCAAGTATTAATCCTTCCAGCATAGCTTCTGGCACCCACTTTTCAATCTGGGTAGCAAATAAAGTAATCGCACCTTGGTATAGTATAAGCGGGATAACGGAAAAGAGAACGCCAAATCCTAATGTCGTCGTTAAAACGAGTGCTGTAAAACCATCAATAATACCTTTTGTAATAAGAACTTCATGGTCTCCCCTTATTCCACTATCAAGTGCTCCAATTATCGCCATCGCACCGATACAGAAAATCATCGTTCCTGTAATAAATCCTTGAGAAACACTGATTGTATCATCTTTTGTCGTGAATTTACTTCCTAACCACATACCCAATCTGTTTAAAGCATCCTCTATCCGAAAGAACTCCCCTATTATTGCACCAAACAATAAAGAAATGAGGACAATTACAATATTCTCAGTGGAAAAGGCCATTTGTAAACCAATCAAGATAACAGCAAGCCCAATCCCGTGCATAACCGTTTCTTTATATTTCTCTGGAATGCGAGTAAAAAACATCCCAAAAATACTTCCGATTACAATTAATAATCCATTCACAATTGTTCCAAACAGTACCATCATTTACACCTTCATGTTATTTACTTGTTCCACGTGGAACATAAAAAGAAATGCTTACACCTATCCGAATGTTTCACGTGGAACATCTTTAATGATCAGTTCACTTTTAAAGATTGCCTTTGGGCTGACCGCCTTTGATCCTTACGTGATTTTCATTTAAATGGATAAAGAAGGACCAACAATGGAGTCGTTGGTCCTTCCTCTTATTTTTCAAGAAATTCGATGATGCGTTGCAAATCATCATCATTGTAAAATTCAATTTCAATTTTACCTTTTTTCTTTCCTTGTTTTATCGTGACAGATGTTCCTAACCGATCACGCAGAATTGCTTCTCGTTCTTGAATAAATACGTTTTTCTTCGGTTTTTCCTTGCGCACCTGCTTCTTCTCATTTAATTCTATGACAAGTTTTTCCACTTGCCTTACATTCAGCTTCTCTTTACGGATTTTATCAACAAGCTGCATTAATTTACCTTTATCTTTTAAACCAATTAATGCTTTGCCATGGCCCATGGACAACTCACCATTATTAATATAAGCAACAACTTGTTCCGGCAAAGATAATAATCGAACAGTATTAGCAATGTGGGACCTGCTCTTCCCAAGACGTTTTGACAATTCTTCTTGAGTGATTTTGAGCTCATCCATTAGATTGCGATAAGCATGGGCTTCTTCTATCGGAGTCAAATCTTCCCGCTGCAAGTTCTCTAGCAAAGCAAGTTCCATCATTCGCTCATCGGAAAGTTCTTTTACGACGACTGGAATAGTTTCCATGCCAGCTTCTTTCGCTGCACGAAATCGTCTCTCCCCTACTACGATTTCATAACCTTTGATGCTTTTTCGTACAATTAAAGGCTGGATAATTCCGTATTCTAAAATACTTGTCTTTAATTCTTCAATCGCATCCGCATGAAATGTTTTCCTTGGTTGATACGGATTTGGGCGACATTCACTGATTGCTATTTCTTCGACCCTATGTTCTTCTTGCTCACCCATATCGGGAAAGTACACTTCTAGACCTCTACCCAACCCTTTCGCCACTCTGCATCACTTCCTTTGCTAATTCAAGATACACTTCTGCTCCCTTTGACTTCGGATCATAGTTTATAATTGGCTGGCCGTGACTCGGTGCTTCACTCAATCTTATATTTCGTGGAATGATAGATTTATACACCTTTTCCTGGAAATATTTTTTCACTTCGGCTACGACTTCAATTCCAAGGTTTGTTCGTGCATCAAGCATTGTTAGTAAAACACCTTCAATCATCAAATGCTTGTTTAAATGCTTCTGTACAAGTCTAATGGTGTTTAAGAGCTGACTTAACCCTTCTAAAGCGTAATACTCACATTGTACTGGAATGATGACGGAGTTGGAGGCGGTTAATGCGTTAAGCGTAAGAAGACCTAATGATGGTGGACAATCGATAATGATATAATCATATTCCTCTTGAAGTTGTTCTAATGCTTTACTCAACCGCATTTCTCTCGACATAATCTGTACTAACTCTATTTCTGCTCCAGCAAGTTGAATCGTTGCAGGTATTATATCTAAGTTGACCATATCAGTGGAAACAATTACATCTTCTGCAGGAACTTCTTCAACAAGTACGTTATAAATACAGTGCGACACATCGGCTTTATTAACCCCTACCCCACTTGTTGCATTACCTTGTGGGTCTGTATCGATCAGAAGAACTTTATTTCCTAAAGAAGCCAGTCCCGCGCTCAAGTTGACTGAAGATGTAGTTTTTCCGACGCCACCTTTTTGATTTGCGATGGACATTATTTTTCCCATGTTGACACCTACCTAAAAAATATACTATTTATTTTATCATTAAATACTAGAGTTAGACTATTAATTTATTAATCTTATAGAAATTGATTCGAACTTACTAGTGAATAATCGAGTGGATTAAGCTGCTTAAATTCTTGCAGAAATACCCATCTCAAGCGAAAAGATGGGTATTCTAAATGGATACAAGCAATTTACAAGTATCATTACTGATTATTTTTCGGAATTTTAATCGTAATTTGATAGTAGTCATCCATCTCCTGCTCATTCGATTCGACTTTGACTCCGGTATCGGAAACCATCGAGAGGGATTGACGGATCGTGTTCATTGCAATGCGGATATCTTTATTAATTCCTTTTAATTGGGCCCGTTTCCGTTTCGGGGCTTCATTTTTCTCATTCAATGCAGCTATTCTTTCTTCCGTCTGTTTCACATTCAGGTCTTGTTCGATAATCAACTGCAGAATTTCCAATTGCTTTGTTTCGTCTTTCACTTTAATAAGCGCCCGTGCATGTCTTTCAGTTATCACTTTTTGTAAAAGCGCTTCTTGAACAGGTTCAGGTAACTTTAACAACCTTAATTTATTTGCGATCGTTGATTGATTTTTACCTAAACGTTGTGCAAGTGCTTCTTGTGTCAAGGAATGAAGCTCCAATAATTGGGCATATGCCCTTGCCTCCTCAATAACTGTAAGCTCCTCCCGCTGAAGGTTCTCAATTAAAGCTACAGAAGCCGTTTCCGTATCGGACATTTCACGAATGATTGCTGGTATTTGCTCCCATTCCAGGAAAGTTACCGCTCGCCATCTACGCTCACCAGCAATGAGTTCGTATCGTTCCCCATCCAGCTTTCTTACAACAATTGGCTGAATCATTCCATGCGTGTGAATGGTTTGCGCTAATTCTTGTATCTTTTCATCATCGAAAATCGTTCTTGGTTGAAATCGGTTTGGTTCAATTTTTTCAACTTCTAATTCGATGACTTCATTAGGGTGGAATTCTGTTTCTTCAGCCTTCGAATTCGATTTATCCCCTATTCCAAAAAACCGATTAAAAGGACTCACCACTAGTTGACACCACCTTACATACTTTTACGCTAAATTAGTGCATGATGTTAAAATGTTCCACGTGAAACATTTTATCTTACTCTATGAGTCTCTGATCTCTCTATCTTCTAATATTCTACCATAATTACGTAATAAAAGGACCTATTTCGTAATATTTATACGTGTTCCATTAATAAAGTACAATCTAACCGTATCCCTATCTGGAAAAAAAGAATTGCCCACTAATGTTCATCAGCGGGCAAAAGTTTTATTCGATTGGATTTTTATTCGGTGTGCCAGGTTTGCGTGGATATTTCTTCGGTGTTTTTCTACGTTTTTCAATCCAATAGATTGTTCTTTCGCTATCTTCTTGTGGCAATGTGAACGTTTTTTGATCAATTGTTTTGCCACCGAATAATTCAATTGCATTTTTTGCAATTTCGAGTTCCTCTTCAGCCTGAGCTCCTTTTAAAGCAACGAATATACCGTTTTTCTTCACTAGTGGTAAGCAAAGTTCACTTAATACGGACATTCTTGCAACAGCGCGGGCCGTTACAATATCATAATTCTCCCGGAACTTTGCATTCTTCCCGAAACTCTCTGCGCGATCATGGTAAAAAGATACGCCTTCAAGATCTAGCGCAGTAGCAAGATGATTCAGGAAGACAATTCGTTTTTGTAAGGAATCCACGATTGTTACTTTCAATTGCGGGAAGCAAATTTTTAATGGAATGCTGGGAAATCCCGCTCCAGCACCTATATCGCAAATTGTTTGTTCACCGGAAAAATCTTGATAGAATGCAGGAGTAATTGAATCATAAAAATGCTTCAAATAAACCTCCTCTTCAGCGGTAATTGCTGTAAGGTTCACTTTTTCATTCCATTCCACCAAGGTTTCGTAATAAATAGCGAATTGATTCATCTGTTCAGCGGTTAATTCAATCCCCTGCTCCGAGAGTGCTTGTCGAAACTGTTCTGGATTCATCTAAAGATTACGCTCCTTTACACTCGTGTTAACGTGCTTGTTTAGTTAGCAACTCTTGCTATATTCCCTTGTTCAATATAAACAAGCAAAATTGAAATGTCGGCTGGGTTTACGCCGGATATCCGGGATGCTTGCCCAACTGATAATGGCCGAATTCTCTTCAGCTTCTCTTTCGCTTCTGAAGCAAGGCCATTGATTTCGTCATAATCGATATCCTCAGGGATTTTCTTATCTTCCATCTTCATCATTCGCTCGACTTGTTCGTTCGACTTTTTAATATATCCTTCATATTTGATCCGAATATAGACCTGTTCACGTGCTTCTTCATCTAATGCCTCGTTCGATTCAATTATTTGATCGATAAAGTTATAGTTTACTTCCGGACGTTTCAACAAGTCATATGCATTTGTTGCATCTTTTAATGGTGTTGAATGGATTGTCTCAAGTAGATGATTCGCTTGTTCTGGTTTAATAATAATTTTTTTCAATCGTTTCAGCTCTTCTTTTACGAGTCGTTTCTTTTCCATTAATTTGTTATAGCGTTCTTCAGAGATCAAGCCGATTTCATAACCGATTTCTGTTAATCTCATATCCGCATTGTCATGACGGAGAAGCAAGCGATATTCGGCACGGGATGTTAATAAACGGTATGGTTCATTCGTCCCTTTTGTTACGAGGTCGTCAATAAGTACACCGATATAGCCCTGCGAACGGTCAAGAATAACGGGTTCTTTTCCAAGGACCTTTGAAGCAGCGTTAATTCCTGCCATTATTCCTTGACCAGCCGCCTCTTCATATCCGGATGTACCGTTAATTTGCCCAGCGGTAAAGAGACCTGGGATGCTCTTCGTTTCAAGTGTCGGCCATAATTGTGTTGGTGTGACGACATCATACTCAATTGCATAGCCTGGACGCATAATTTCTGCTTTCTCCAGTCCTGGGATTGTTTTAATCATTTCATACTGAATGTTTTCCGGTAGAGAAGTCGATAACCCTTGAACATAAACTTCTTCCGTATCTCTTCCTTCAGGTTCAAGGAAAATTTGATGACGGGGTTTATCGTCAAAACGGACAATTTTATCCTCGATCGATGGACAATAACGTGCACCTGTCCCTCGCTTCACACCAGAATACATGGAGGAAAGTCCTAAATTATTGTTAATGATTCCATGTGTGTTTTCATTCGTGTGTGTTAACCAGCATGGTAGCTGGTCGATAATTTTCGTCGTTGTTTCATAAGAGAAATTACGCGGATTCTCATCTCCTGGTTGAATTTCCGTTTTCGAGTAATCAATCGTATGACTATTTACCCGTGGAGGGGTACCTGTTTTGAATCGCTTCAGTTTAAAACCAAGTTCCTCCAGATTTTCGGAAAGATTCACGGAAACACGCTGATTATTTGGACCACTTTCATATTCCAAATGACCCATTAATACTTTTCCGCGCATAAAAGTTCCTGTTGTAATGATAACTGCTTCAGCACGGTATTCCGCTTCCGTTTCCGTCACAACACCTTTACAAATACCGTCCTCAATGATTAGTGAATCAACCATTCCTTGACGAAGGGTTAAGTTTTCCTGATTCTCTACCAGTTTTCTCATTTCCTTCATGTAGACGGTTTTGTCAGCTTGTGCCCGTAAAGCTTGTACAGCAGGTCCTTTTCTTGTATTTAACATTCGCATTTGAATGGATGCTTTATCAATTACCTTCCCCATGACACCACCGAGGGCATCTATTTCGCGAACAACAATCCCTTTTGCCGGTCCGCCGATGGAAGGATTACATGGCATAAATGCAAGCATATCAATATTAAGAGTTAGCATCAGCGTTTTTGCGCCTCTTTTTGCTGCAGCAACTGCCGCTTCAACCCCGGCATGGCCTGCCCCAACAACGATTATATCGTAATTTCCTGCGTTAAAACTCATTTCATTCACCCTTTCTATGCTCAAAAGTGGAAGCGCCCTTGCAGGCTAAAAACGCGATTCGTTTCGCAACGCCTGGGACTGCGATTACTCGTCCCACCGAAGAGCGTTTGCACTAGCACATCCTGTGCGTCGTAGCGACGTACGGACTTCCTATTTTACCCGTACGAGATAAAGGAAACATGCCCCTTTAGGGGTCTGTTGAGCTTTAGCCCGTAATTAAGCGGCCTTCCTTTAGTTTCGAGCTGATGTTGAATTATCGCGTCATGAGGTGAAGGAAGTCTCGCTAGTCGCTGGGCGCTGGAACTGGACGTGGCCTAAAATATTTTCATCCACAATTGAACATTTATATGATTTTTATACTATCCTCTAAACAAGGTTTTATTTTCCTAAACAGAATTGAGAAAACAACTGGTCGATGAGACTGTCGCTTGCTGTATCTCCAACAATTTCACCTAAAATCTCCCACGTTCTCGTTACATCAATCTGAACAATATCAAGTGGCATTCCTAGTTCAATTCCTTCCATGGCATCCTCAAGCGCCTGCTTTGCTTGCTTAAGGAGCTGGATATGGCGAATATTGGAGACATAAGTCATATCGCCTGTATCGATTTCACCTTCGAAAAAGGTTGACGCAATTGCTTTTTCTAACTTATCTACTCCTTCTTCCACTACTAAAGAAGTCGTAATTACTGGACGGTCTCCCGCTAATTCCTTCACCTTTTCAAGGTCAACTTTTTGTTCCAAATCAGTCTTATTGACGATTACAATATAATCAAGTCCTTGTACCGTTTCGAATAATTTCATATCCTCTTCTGTTAACTCTTCATTGAAGTTTAATACGAAAAGGATTAAATCCGATTCTTGCAATACTTGACGGGAACGCTCGACACCGATTTTTTCAACAATATCTTCTGTCTCTCTAATACCTGCAGTATCAACGAGACGAAGCGGTACACCGCGGACATTCACATATTCTTCAATTATATCACGAGTTGTTCCTGGAACATCGGTGACAATTGCTTTATTTTCCTGAACGAGGGTATTCATCAAAGAGGATTTTCCAACGTTTGGACGGCCTATGATCGCAGTAGCAATCCCTTCACGGAGTATTTTCCCTTGATTGGCCACTTCAAGCAGCTCATTGATCCGCTTGTGGACTTCTCTTGAATTCGTCCGCATCATTTCATGACTCATCTCTTCAACATCATCATATTCCGGATAATCGATATTTACTTCCACATGAGCAACGGTTTCGAGAAGTTCCTGACGTAATTCAGTAATCAGTTTCGATAATCTCCCGTCCATTTGCTTCACTGCAACAGACATTGCTTTATCTGTTTTCGCGCGGATCAAGTCCATGACAGCTTCCGCTTGCGATAAATCTATTCTTCCATTAAGAAAAGCACGTTTTGTAAATTCCCCGGGCTCTGCCAGACGTGCTCCTTTTGACAATATAATATCTAATACTTTATTAACTGCTACCATTCCACCATGGCAATTGATTTCTACTATATCTTCACGCGTAAAAGTTTTCGGTGCCCGCATAACAGAAACCATTACTTCATCTACAATGTCGCGCGTGTTAGGGTCGATAATTCTCCCATAATTAATTGTATGGGTTGCTACCTCACGAAGATCCTTACCTGTAAAAAGTTCATTTGTGATGGTGATTGCTTCCGGCCCGCTCAAACGCACGATCGCAATTGCACCTTCTCCAATTGGTGTTGAAATCGCAGTAATTGTATCTGTCGTCATTGCTACACCTCCAACTAGTTTTATCATTAAATTAGTGCATTATCTAGTAAACGTCACTAACAAAAAAGAATAACACAAATCACCAAGAAAATAAAGTTATCCACATCAACTTTTCTTGGATGATAACGATTTGAAGTTATTGCATACTATCCACATGTGGATAATCAAATTGGGACAAATGCTCTGACCCCATGTCCCAATTTTTAAGGCATAAAAAAATCACCCTGTTTTCAAGGGTGATTGCAAGTTTATTTATTTATGGCTTGATCACAATATGCCGGTGTGGTTCCTGTCCATCGGAATAGGTTGTGATGCCATCTGATTCTTGGAGTGCGCTATGAATGATTTTTCTTTCAAAAGCTGGCATCGGTTCGAGTGCGACTTTTTTATTTAAGCGTTTCGCTTTATCCGCCATTTTATGGGCGAGCGATTCAAGCGTTTCGCGTCTGCGCTCTCGGTACCCTTCCGCATCCAAGGTTACGGTATAATATGTTTCTTTCTGTTTATTGATTGCAAGATGAGCTAAATACTGTAAGGCATTGAGTGTTTGTCCGCGTTTCCCAATGAGAATTGCGATATTTTCGCCATCCATTTGGAAAGTTACATGATTCTCTTCTACCGTTGATGTAATTTCAACGTTAACATTCATATTTCTTGTAACTTCTTTCAAGAAATTCTCCGTTTCCTTAATTGGATCTAGTTTTACCTTAACTTTAACGATTGCCGGCTTTGCTCCAATTAAACCAAGAATTCCTTTTCTACCTTCATCGATAATCTCAATTTCAACACGGTCCTCAGTCGTGTCTAACTGCTGTAGAGCTGATTGTACAGCTTCTTCAACTGTTGAACCGCTAGCAGTTATTTCTCTCACTTTTTGTCTCCTCCAGTATCGGTATTCGTCATCATTGGTTTATTGATTAGTAATGTTTGTAAAACCATAAAGATATTACCTGTTACCCAGTATAGCGCAAGTGCTGCTGGGAAGAAGAACGACATAACACCAATCATGATTGGCATCATATAAAGCATTAAATTCATTTGCATTGCCATTTGTGGATTCTGCGATGCTGCTGTATTTGTTGACATCATAATCTTTTGCTGGAGGAATGTGAATCCAGCAACGAGAAATGGTAAAACATAGTCTGGTGAACCGAGTTCGAACCATAAGAAATTGTATTGACTGATTTCTGTTGTCCGTCTGATTGCATGGAACATCGCAATTAAGACCGGCATCTGAACAAAAATTGGTAAACACCCTGCCAGCGGATTCACACCATTTCGCTGGAACAGCTCCATCGTTTCCTGCTGTAGTTTTTGTTGGGTGTTAGCATCTTTGGAACTGTATTTTTTCTGCAGCTCTTGCAATTTCGGTTGGATTTCCTGCATTGCTTTTGAACTTTTTATTTGTTTTATACTTAATGGTAAAATTAATAGACGAATTAATATAGTAACGATAATAATTGAAAGACCATAACTATTATTGAAGATTTCAGCTAATTTTATGATGACCCATGAAAGCGGATATACAAAAATCGTGTTCCAAATTCCTTCACTTTCTGCAGTGATTGGTTGATCGATTTCATTACAGCCTGCAAGCATCAGCGCGAGTCCGATCATCGCAAATAGCAGTATATATTTTTTGCGCAACATTTTTCCTCCTTAGCTTGTACGTGAAACTCTATTTGCTATTTTATCCTAATTGCGAATAAGATTCTATGTTTAACTTGTTTTTTATTTATTTTTCAAAAGTCGCTGCTTATATAATAAATGGCTTAAACTTTTCTTCATTTCATAGAAGCCCATATTTTTCGTAGGTTGCCTCGCAATAATGACCATATCTACTGTCGGTTTAATGTCTGCTTCCAGTTCATGAAAGGCTTGGCGCAAATAGCGTTTAATCTGATTTCTTTTCACGGCATTACCGATTTTTTTCCCGACAGATAGGCCAATCCGAAAGTGTTCTTGTCCCGGTTTTTCGGCATAATAAATGACAAGCTGACGGTTTGCGAATGATTTTCCGTGCTTGAATATGTATTGAAATTCGTTATTTTTTTTAATCCTATATGCTTTTTTCATTACACTTCACCTTTATTGCTCTCTAGCTTGTCTTATATTTATGAAGCACTCATTTAAGGAAGTCCTCAAATGAGCGCTTCCACTTTTCTA
>NZ_JBBKBV010000032.1:0-43456 GCF_037892815.1 Oceanobacillus sp. HCA-5259
CTCTTTGATATGTTTATTATAGCATGTAGGGAATAATATAACATACATATGTTTAGTATTGCGTACAAGAGGGTGAGGAAATAATGAGTGAGTTGGCAAAAAAGATGGATGATGGATATAAATTGTCTACTTTTTCTCAAGGTGTAAAGGATTGTATTCCAACTTTATTTGGTTATATCAGTATAGGCATTGCTGCAGGAATTGTGGGTGCTTCATCAAATTTGAGTGTGCTTGAAGTTGCCCTTTTATCTATACTCGTTTATGCTGGTGCATCCCAATTTATTATCTGCGCTTTGATTGTAGCAGGCAGTCCTTTTTCTGTTATTGTATTTACAACTTTCATTGTGAATTTAAGGCATTTGCTATTGAGTATGACATTGGCTCCTTATTTCACAAACTATTCTCTGTTGAAAAATATTGGGATCGGTGCCCTTGTCACAGATGAGTCATTTGGTGTCGCTGCGAATAAGATTGTCCAAAAAGAAACGTTCAATGATCGCTGGATGAACGGATTGAATATAACCGCGTATATCTTTTGGATTTTATCCTGTGTCGCAGGTGCGATTTTTGGAAAATGGATTTCCAATCCGGAAGTACTCGGATTGGACTTTGCTTTAACCGCTATGTTCCTTGCCTTACTTGTACTGCAGTTAGAGCATATCGATGTAGGTAAACTGAATTTTTATTTATCTTTAATTGGTTATGTCGTTGTACTGATGATCGTATTTTGTCTGTTCGTACCTTCCTATATCGCGATTCTTTTAACTACAGTCATTGTTGCTACGATTGGAGTGGTAAAAGACAAATGAGTATTAATCTAACCGTACTTTTAATTATATTGGGCTGTGCGATTGTAACTTTTATTCCGAGGGTTATTCCATTCATCGTTATTAGAAATATAGCCCTTCCAAAAGTTGTCGTCAAATGGCTTTCATTTATACCGGTTTGTATTTTTACCGCTTTGATTGTTGATAGCTTTATCATTCAAGATGCGTCAGTATTAGCAATAGATTGGAGAGTGCTTGCTGCAATCATCCCAACGCTTTTTATTGCCTTGTGGACAAAGAGTTTATCAGCTACCGTTCTTGTAGGGATTATATGTATGGCGACGGTCCGGTTTTTCGTTTGAATTCTAGATCATGTTGCATAACCAGCCTTCTTTGGATATCCTTATCTAAAAGAGACCCTATTACTTTCATTCAGCGTTAGTGTCTGGTTCGTTCACTAATTATGGCGTTCTAATCGCCGTTCAATTGCCCGGCGGACGGATGCGCATCCTAAGGCACGGCCGAAGCCTCGACGCACAGGACGTGCTAATGCAGACGTTGCCACATACGAGAGCGTTCTTAGTCTGCCTCGGTTCCCGCTCAGGTCTTCGGACTCGTGCTTTTCCCGTAGGAGTCACCGTCCGCCGGGCAACTGAACTAGTCTAAAGGATTATTTTAAAAAGAAATTATTCCGTTATGATAAGGATTGTACTTCCGGAATATTAAACAGTAATCCAAATCACGCTTTTCCTCGGAGCAGTCCAGACACCTCGAGACTCCTGCAGGAGGCCGGCTAAGAACGGTCACGTCCTGCGACCAACGCTGGCATTAGAACTTCCTGTTCGTCGAAAGGCATAGGTGAGACCCCGCGGTACGCAAAGCGTACGAGGAGGCTCACCAGCCGCCTGCGGAAAGCGAGAGGTGTCTGGACTGCGGACCTCCAGAAGAAAATTGCACTAACGCTGAATGAAAGTGATCGGAAGAATTGATCGTTAGTTTTCTTAGACTTTAATAGTAGTTGAAAGGAATGGTAATATGGCTATCCCGAGCAGTGATAAAAAGTATTCGTATGCTGATTACCTAATATGGTCTGAAGGAAAACGAATCGAATTAATTGATGGGCAAGTTTATTCATCTTTTAACGGATGCTGGGTACAAACTGCAAGGAATATTTACAAAAGATGATAACATTGCTATTCAAAGCTTACCTGGATTGGAGCTGGATTTAAGTCATATTTTTGAATGAAAAAGTAAAAAGGCAGGGACATCGCTCTGCTCTATTTTGTCCCAGCCTTTTGCTATAGTAATGAACCATTCAATGCTTGCATCATCTTCTCCGGATTAAAACCGGAAATCAACTTCCCATTTATCTTCGTTTGTGGAACAGACAACCTTCCTGTTTTCGTGATCAGTTGAAGCATGGCGACCGGGTTCATATCCACATTCACTTCTTGATACGGTATTTCTAACGTATCGAGAAAGCTTTTAACCATGCCGCATACTGGGCATAGCGCTGATGTATATACGATTGTTGTCTGATTCATGTGAATACCTCATTAGTTAAAATTATATGCAGTTACGATTTTTTCTCTTCCAGTAACGAGATCATTAAAGTATTCATAAAGATTAATACCTAAGTAGGAACCGGAAATATTGTGTATGTTTGTATACCCAAGATTATTTAACGCGATGACCATATTATAGCTTCGTTGACCTGAGCGACAGTGGATATACACCGGTTTGTCTGTAGGAATTTCGGTTAGTCGTTCTCTGAATTCACTTAGCGGAATATTCACTGCGTTCTTTAGATGACCTGATTCAAATTCGCCTTTTTCTCTAGCATCGATAATAAAGGCATTGTTCTCAACTAATCCACGGACTTCGGAAACTTTTACTTCCTGATAGCGTCCCTCTAACTGATTGAGGGCCACAAGTGCAGCATGATTTACAACATCTTTAGCTGTCCCTAACATTGGAGAGTATGTTAGCTCAAGGTCTTTTAAGTCTTCCAATGTACCATTCATTGTGATCATCGTTGCAATAACATCAATCCGTTTATCGACATTTCCCTTCCCGATTGCTTGAGCACCAAGAATTCTACCTGTCGGGTATTCATAGACTAATTTAAAATGCATCGGATTACTGTCCGGCATCAAACCTACCTTATCTCCAGGCATGACATAAACGGTATCATGAGTAATTCCAGCTTGTTCAGCGGTTTTCGCATTTAGTCCAGTTGAAGCTGCATTCAAGTCAAAAAGCTTGATGGATGATGAACCGATTACGCCTTGATTTCTGTTCGGAATACCATACATATGATCAGCCGCAGCCCTCGCTTGCTTTTGAGCTGGTCCTGCCAGTGCAAGTCTTGTCGGTTTGTGTAATAAGCGATGATGCACTTCAATTGCATCTCCGACAGCATAAATATTTTTATCATTTGTTAAATAGTTATGATCAACTTTGATTGCGCCGGTGTTCCCAATTTCGAGGTTTGATTCTTCCGCTAATGTCGTTTCCGGTCTCACACCGATGGCTAAGATGACCGCATCTGCCTTTATCCTTTTCTCTGAACTTGTTTCGACATAACCGTCTCCAATTTTTGTTAATCCATCGTCTAGAATGAGTTCAATGCCATTATCCACCATTTCTTTATGAAGGATTTGTGCCATATCGTAATCGTACGGTGCCATGACTTGGTTGGCAAACTCGACTAATGATACATTGTGTCCAGCGAGCTTAAGGTTTTCAGCAACTTCTACACCAATGAAGCCACCCCCAATTACGGCGATGTCCTTTAAGTCTTTTTGTTTGATAAAATTCCTTACATTCTCGATATCGACCACATTACGGATCGTAAACACGTTGTCGTTATGGATGCCTTCTAAGTTTGGCTTAATCGGTTTCGCTCCAGGTGATAATACCAATTTGTCGTATGCTGCTTCGTAGGTTTTATCTGTCATTAAATCTTTTACAGTGATTGTTTTTCTATCTCGATTGATCTTGATAACTTCTTGATTAACTCGTGCCTCGATGTTATAGCGTTGTTTAAATATGTTTGGATTCATTAGAACGAGTTGCTCGCTATCTTCAACAATTCCACTCAGATGATAGGGTAAGGAACAGTTGGAAAATGATACATGAGGTCCTTTTTCAAACATGATAATTTCTGCACGCTCATCCAATCTTCTTACTCTAGCGGCAACGGAGGCTCCACCGGCCACTCCGCCAATGATTACTATCTTTTTTCCCATCATGCACACTCCTCTTTTACTAATTTACCTGGTAGGGTATATGTTATTTATCGTAAGGCGTAAGAAATTTGACTTATGCTTATATCATATACCCCTTAGGGTAATGTGTCAATTGTTATGAAATTGTGAGTCCTTGCAGTTATATTGACAAAATACGGGCGTGGGTATATTATAAGGTTGTTTACTATTTCTTGAAAAAGGAGAATAAGCATGGAATATAATGATCAAATGAAAAATAGAGTAAAGCGGATGGAAGGGCAGCTCCGAGGGATTTTAAAGATGATGGAAGAAAATAAAGATTGTAAGGATGTTGTTACACAATTATCAGCTGTTCGGTCCGCAGTAGATAGAACATTAGGTGTTATTGTGAGTTCGAATTTAGTTGAATGTGTTCGAGCAGCAGAAAAAGATGGAACAGATGAAGGAGAATTAATTAAAGAAGCTGTCAGCCTACTTGTTAAAAGCAGATAAGAACAGGAGGTTGACTTTTTTTCTACCGGATATCTTATAATAGTAGAGGACCCATACTTTTACCTCCTTGATTTATCGTGTTGTCTATACTGTAATACATGATTATTAAAAAAATATTAATTTTTTTAGCTACACAATTATAAAGTAAGTCAACAAGCTAGACCACCACTTGTTCTATAAAAGAAGAATAAGTGGTGGTTTTCTGTTATTCTGACTTACCTTTTTGTAAAACGACGAGTTGATCTCCTTCATCAAGCATTATTTTGCTTCTAAGCGTAATCAGCTGAATGGTATTCTTCTTTCTGATTAACAGCGGAATAGCGTCCTCAGGAAGCAAATCTATTTTATCTTGGTGGTTCATTGGCAATGCTTGTATTTTATATCCCGTATTGATTTTCTTATTTAGTTCAGTGAATACAGCATCTTCACGAAATAAAAGGTTAGCCTTCCCTGCAAAAGGAATTTTTTTCGAATCCTGCTGCTTATAGCTCTCGCTGGTAAGCGTAAAGGTGTGATTATGTCCGAATTTTGGTGCATAGGATTGGCTGACTAGCACATTAAATGCAGCATCTCCAGTTAAGCAAAGGATGGTTTCATATGGTGTCAGGTCTACCTCGTATTCGCTGTGTTCTGCAAGAATTTGACCGTGGTAGACAGGAATTTTCTTTTTCACGGCAGGTTGAAGCAGTGTGGCCGAAGAATCACTAATTAACACAGGTATATTTATCTTCTGTAAATAATCCGCGAGTGCAATTGAAAAACTATTGGCCCCAACTAAAAGGATACCGGGTGCAGCGTCGTTAGCGAGCCCAAGAGCCTTAGCGATTGGTCTGAGGGAAAAACCATGTGCGCAAACCGTAATAAATACAAGTGCAAAGGTTAGGGCTGTAAGCATTGCAGCACCTTCCCCATCATTCAAGAGAATGGTCGCAAAATATCCGGAAACAGATAGTGCGACAATTCCTCGTGGCGCTATCCAGCCAATCAGAATTTTTTCAGCATTGGAAAGCTCTGTACCGGCAGTAGAAAGCCAAATGGATAAAGGACGCACGATAAATAGCATTACAAGAACGAACCCGATAATTGGCCATGTAAACATTTCGGCAATGGTTTCACGTGTCAAGGAAGCGGTTAGTAAAATAAAAATGGTTGACGTTAATAAAACAGAAACATTTTCCACAAATTGGCTCACGTCTTGCCCAATCGATGATATATAGTGTTTCGTACGACCTATCGTTAATCCCATTACGGTTACTGCGAGCATACCTGTTTCATGCATCACAACTTCTGCCAAGGTAAAGCAAAGCAGTACAAAGGAAATGATAATAGGGGACTTTAAATATTCCGGAAATAATCCTTTGTTAATCATAAAACTGACAAGCATACCGATTACATAACCGAGAATAATAGCAATAACTGCACTTAAAAGGAAATTAAATATATAATTTGCGTGCAGGCTATCATTCGTTAATACTTTGATTATTTCATAAGCAAATAGTGCAAGCAGCGGACCAAAGGGATCTACAATAATACCTTCCCATTTAAGTACTGCTGCCGTTCGCGGTTTTAACTTTGCGTTTCTTAGCAAAGGAAGAATAACGGTAGGTCCTGTTACGATAAATAGACCACCGATAATAAATGAAATTTCTAGGCTCAGGCCGGCTATAAAATGCGCAGCAATTGCTCCACCGATCCAAGCGATGAATGCACCTATCGTAACAATCCGAAAGACGGATTTGGATACGCCTTTGATTTCTCGAATATCAAGACTCGAGCTGCCTTCAAATAAAATGATCGCGACCGAGAGCGAGATCAATGGACTGTACAGGTTTCCCAAAGCTTCTTGTGGATTAAACAGGCCAAATACAGGTCCCAGCAATAAACCGGCAATTGACATGATGACAATGGATGGCCATTGAATCCTCCAAGCTAGCCATTGTGAGAAAATACCAACGACAATGATAACTGCGATACTAACCAAAACAATATTTTCCATATACCATTCTCCGATTCTTTTGTATTCATGTTAAGAAATGCGGTAATTTCAGCCCTATGTTTTATTGAAAAAGTAGTTTTTAATTTCACTTTAATCGGCTGTCATTCCCCCTTCTTTCAAACATGGTGACGGGGCACGGACGGAAAAGTCAAAAGCTAAAGCGCATTCATTTCATACTATTGTAGCGCGAAGCTTCTCCTGATTTAAAAGAAGAATATATCATAAATATGTTGCTCAATTAAGATGAAGATATAAGTATCAATTTCCTCTTAAGATTTTAATCTTAAGGGGAATTGTTTTGTATAATAGTAATTGTGGCCTTCTCTTTGTCGTATACGTTTGATTTAGAAAATAAGTGGAAGCCTGATTAAAGAAAGTGTATAAAAAATCCTAAAAATGTGTTGGGTGATGTAAATGCTAATGGGGAATAAAAGCCGCCGTTTATATCGTTATGTATGGAGTATAGCGGGGGGACTATTCATACTCCTAGTGTGGATGGAAAGTTATTATGTGAATGCTGGCAGAATGATAGGTGTACTGATTTTATGCTTGCTTATTTTTCTTGTTATCTCCAGCCTTTATCTTAAAAGGAATGGAGGAATTATTCGAACTGTTACGCTTGCTTCCAGTGGGTTTGCTATTTTGTTTGAAGTGACTTGGCTTATTACGGATTGGTATCCAGCTTTTGTAGTGGCTCAAATGCTTGTAATTGGAATTGGATTTTATTGCTTTATTATCAGCGGAAAGTTATTTGAACGTGATAAAAATACTGGGTCGAATAGGTGGAGAATTACACGTCGGTTGCTAAAATCAGTAGGAATTGTCATTTCAAGTTTGGTTTCATTTGTTGTGATTGTAAACTTTATAACGCCCGCTCCATTAATGAGTGTCGTTCAATCGTACAAGGGATATGGCAATAGTTATGATGCACTTCCCCCGGAAAAGAAAACGTTGGAACATGGTCATTTAAAGATAAGTGATATTGAGTATGGCAAGGATTATCCAAATAGCTATTTAGATGTGTATATTGTAAACAACGATCCGAATATAGAAAGACCAACGTATTTTTTTGTGCATGGCGGTGGTTGGACGATAGGTGATAAAAAGCTGGAGGATAATGCTTACTATGAGCAGTTGCTTGATGCAGGATATAATGTCGTCTCAATCAATTATGCTCTATCTCCAGGATATACCTATCCAGTGCCTTTACAACAATTGTCTCAGGCTGTCGAATTTATGCAAGAACAGGGGAATAAATATGGGGTAGATATGTCAGCAGTTATTTTTGCGGGTAGCAGTGCTGGAGGGCAGATTGTCGGACAGTTTTTGAACGTGCAAACGAATCAGGCGTATGCAGAGAAAATAGGAATTACTCCTGTTATCTCTCGGGATGCTATTAAAGCTGCTGTTTTAGATTCTGCGGCACTTGATTTAGAAAGAATGGGGAAAACAAAATCCCCAGTTGCTTCTTCTAATTGGATTTTCTATCAATTCAGCAGAAATTATTTCCAAAAGGAACATTTGCTTAATGGTACGGATGAATATGCTGAACAAGGAAATGTAATTGACCACGCGACGGAACATTTTCCACCTGTGTTTATTGCAGATGGGAATACAGGTACATTCCCTGATCAAGCAAAGGATTTGGCGGCAAAATTAAATCGTCTTGGTGTAACAAATGAGCTGTATCTAATTGATAAAAATAAAGTAAGATTAAGCCATGTTTTTATGGATACCTATTCCACCTACACCACTGATTATACAAAGAAAAAATTAGCTTTTTTAAGGCAAGTTTTAAAACAGTGAAGCACGGATTTAAAAGCACAGATTATAAACATCTTTCATAGCCTATAAAAGGAATGCTGGGCGATGAGGTGGATATATGGATATAAAAATTGGTGATATTGTAACACGGAAATCCTATAACCATGATATAGTTTTTCGTGTGTCCGAATTAGAAAAAGAGCAAGTACTCTTGCGTGGTACGGAAATGCGTCTGCAAGCTGATGCGCCAATTGAAGATTTAACGATAGTAGCTCGTGCGGATTTGGAAATACGGCAAAAAAAATCGAAAGAGAAAGAAGAATTTTCTTATCGTTTATTCCGTCAAGATTACCAGTTGATGCGGGAGAAAAAAGCACATCAGATAAGTGGCGGTTATGAGCGGAACTTTTCATATTTCCAGCTTCCTGCTAAGGTCCTACACTTGGATGGTGACCCGATTTATTTGCGGAAATGTATCAGTCTTTATCAGCGGGTAGGCTTACATGTGCACGGTGTCCACTTACTTGAAAAGGATATGCCCCAGGCGATTGGCCCACTGATTGAAAGGATTCAGCCAAATTTAATTATCATTACCGGTCATGACTCCTATTCAAAAAACAAAGGCGAAAAAAAGGATTTACGTGCATACCGAAATTCCAAGTATTTTGCCGAAACGGTGCGGGAAGCAAGAAGGGTGAATCCCCATCTTGATCAGCTCGTTATTTTTGCCGGTGCGTGCCAATCCCATTTTGAGTCGATTATCCGAGCTGGTGCGAATTTCGCAAGCTCACCATACCGAATTAACATTCACGCATTGGATCCTGTTTATATCGCAGCAAAAATTGCTTATACTCCTTTTATGGAAAGCGTCAATGTTTCGGACGTTCTCCGCAACACATTAACTGGAGAAAAAGGCATGGGTGGCGTCGAAACTCGCGGTCTCCTTCGAACGGGAATGCCTTACCTTGACGGCACAGAAGAAGAACCTACCGAGCCAAACACCTCAACCAATAACATCATTGAATTTTAAAACCTAAAAAATACGAAGAGCTTGTCCGTGACTTCCAGTGACAATAAAATGCAGGGAGTAGATCACTGATAAGCTCTGTCAGTGCTCTCCAGCGGCGATACGATGTGTAATCATCCCCGCTGAAACGCTACACATAATGGACTTTAATACTCATGCTAAACCCGATATTGAAAAAAGTGTGTATGCGGGCGCTGCTCTCCTCTCCTTTATCTGCTTTCTAGCTCAGGATATTTGTCTTGTTTTTTTGGAGACTTGGGCAGTAATAAAGCGTTATCCGATAATTTTTATGCAAACCGTACATAAAAAGTTAATAATTACTAATAATACGTAATAAGACCTAATTTTATTGTTGACAGGTAAAATGCAATCCTGTTATAATATTTAGTTTCATTTGACTAATGAACGAGCCTATGCTATAATAAGAAGCAGTGAGGTGGAGTGTATTGGCTAAAACATTGAACGAAATTAAGCAAGGTCTTGACTGCCAAATAGGTAGACGTTTGCGCTTGAAGGCAAATGGAGGCAGAAGAAAAACGATTGTCAGATCCGGGGTATTAGCAGAAACTTATCCTTCTGTATTTATCGTGGAACTTGATCAAGACGAAAATGCATTCGAACGTGTGTCATACAGCTACGCAGACATTTTAACAGAGACAGTTGAACTAAAATTTTTAGACCAAAGATAGAGACGCGAATAAAGCAGTGGATTATTACAACTCCACTGCTTTATTTTTTTAAAAAAGATAAGTATAAAATAAAAATGCTGTGATAACTTAAGTATCCAGGGCTAGCACGTCCGGCTCAAGCTCCTTTGTTCGATTTTCCCACCGTTTCCGTAACCTTCCGCGGTTCATTCTTTGCAGATAGGTCAAGCTAAGTGTGTCGTAACGATACTAACGAAAAGGAGCTGTTTTTTCATGGGAAGGCGTAGAGGAATCATGTCAGACCAGCTGAAAGAAGAAATCGCCAAAGAGTTAGGGTTTTACGACACGGTCCAGCAAGAGGGCTGGGGTGGCATCAAAGCACGGGATGCCGGGAATATGGTGAAACGTGCTATTGAAATGGCTGAGGAGAACCTAGAAAAAGGCAAGCGCTAGTCGCTTGCTTTTTTCCTTTGCGAAGGTTCCGTTAGTCCCACTCCGGCGCCGTACGTCGATATGCGGGCGCTTCTGCTTTTGAAGGTCGCACCTCTATGGGGATTATGATACAATTTGTTTAACTTTTCGTTTCAGGAGCAGGTGAAGGAGCATGACGATCATAGAGAAGGCACCAGCAAAAATAAATTTGTCGCTTGATGTATTGCGCAAACGGGAAACTGATGAATACCATGATGTGGAAATGATTATGACGACAATTGATTTAGCTGATCGACTGGAATTTACATCTCTTGAAGAAGATCGAATTAGAATTTCCATGGAAAGCCGTTATGTACCGAATGATGAGCGGAATTTAGCATATCGGGCGGCAAAGCTTTTTAAAGAAAAATTTGGTATTACAAAAGGTGTCCATATTAAGATTGATAAACATATTCCTGTCTCGGCCGGTCTCGGGGGCGGTAGTACCGACGCGGCGGCTGTGGTTCGAGGACTCAATCGATTATGGTCCCTTGACCTTGAACTGGCGGACTTAGCCCTCATTGCGGCGAAGTGCGGGTCCGATGCGACGTTTAGTCTGTACGGTGAGACGGCAATTGCGCGTGGTTTCGGTGAAATTGTGGAAAAGCTTCCCTCTCCGCCGCCCTGTTGGGTTGTTTTGGCAAAACCGGATATTGGTGTATCGACTCGAACGATTTTCCAACATGTAAAAGTGGAGGAGCTAACGCATCCTAATAATGAAGCCCTTATTCGAGCGCTTCATGCGAGAGATTTATCCGCAATCTGTAAGTATATTGGCAACTCTTTGGAAGCAATTACAATTACGCTTCATCCGGAAGTAAAGCAGATTAAAGATACGATGAAAAATTTGGGGGCACCCGGTGTTTTAATGAGCGGTACGGGACCGACCGTATATGGTTTAGTGGAGCATCAAGAGAAGGCGAAGAAGATTTATAATGGAATGCGCGGTTTCTGTGATGAAGTGTATCTCGTCCGCCTCCTCGGCTAAATATTGCCAAAACACGTACGAAAGTGGTATATTTAGATAAAATATACGGTTTTGAGGTGTCGTAATGAAAAGAAGTAACCGTTTAATCGTGTTAACACAATTTTTCTTGGAAAACCCCCATACACATACACAATTACCTTACTTTGTGGACTTATGCGGTACAACAAAGTCCTCGATAAGTGAGGATCTTGATATTATACATGACGTGTTTGAGCAGCAAGGGCTGGGGATACTTCACCGGACGACAGGAGCTGGTGGAGGCGTCCGTTATATTCCGAAAAATGCTGATGCTTATGACGAGTCTTTCATCCTTGAATTATGTGAAAAGCTAAAAGACCCGGAACGGATTTTACCCGGTGGCTATCTATACATGAGTGACCTTTTAGGTGACCCGAAAACGGTCCGAGAAATCGGCCGTATTTTTGCTTCCAGATTTTCAGAAATTGAACTTGATGCAATTGTGACCGTAGCAACGAAGGGGATTCCACTTGCCTATGCAGTAGCATCTTTTCTCCAGGTACCGGTCGTAATTGCAAGAAGGGACCCGAAAGTGACGGAGGGTTCCTCGGTCAGTATCAATTATGTCTCAGGTTCCTCCCGAAGAATTCAAACGATGGTCCTTCCGAAACGCAGTTTGAAAGAAGGTTCAAATGTATGTATCATCGATGATTTCATGAAGGCAGGAGGAACGATAACAGGGATTACGAATTTACTTGCCGAGTTTGATGCGGAAGTGAAAGCAATTGGAGTATTCGCGGAAGCAGATGACGAAGACGAAGAAAGAAAAGTAACCAACTATACATCACTGATTAAGATTTCCGAAGTGGATACAAAGGGAAATCAGATGGAGATTGTACCTGGTAATTTCAAATAATTTCACCGTAATCTTTTCCTTTTAAAACTTTTAGTAAGAAAATTAATTTTTTATGAATTAAAGCAGGAATTTTAAGAGTTTTGTTGAACTATACATGTAGAGTTCAAATGGGAAAAGGTGGTGAAACACATCGTGGAAGTTACTGACGTAAGATTGCGCCGCGTAAATACAGAGGGCAGAATGCGTGCAATTGCATCAATTACTTTGGACCAAGAATTCGTTGTCCATGATATTCGTGTGATTGACGGAAATAATGGACTTTTCGTAGCAATGCCGTCTAAACGTACGCCGGATGGAGAGTTTAGAGATATTGCCCATCCAATTAATTCAAATACGAGAAATAAGATTCAAGAGGCGGTACTGGAAGCTTACCGACTATCGGGAGAAAATGAAGTCGAATTTGAAGAAGCAGGTGCTTCCTAAAATGATTGATGATAGACAGGGGGGACTAATCTTACACAGGTTAGCCTCTTTTTTTTGCCATTAATTCACAAACCTTCCAATACCATCTTTTTTCGGCGTTTAAAATCCAGCGCAATATTCAACAATTCTTGAAATCCTCATACGTTTACGATATATTTTAAAGTGGACAAATAGAATAATGGAGGTTTCTTTATGACAAATCGCTATGCGGTAATTCTTGCTGCAGGGCAAGGTACAAGAATGAAATCAAAGCTTTATAAGGTGCTGCACCCTGTGGTGGGAAAGCCGATGGTACAGCATGTCATTGACCAGTTAAATGTCGTTAATTTAGATAAAAATATTACAGTTGTTGGTTTTGGTGCGGAAAAAGTTCAAGAAGAGCTTGGAGCACAAACAGAATATGTTGTGCAGGAAGAACAATTAGGAACAGCCCATGCTGTCCTCCAGGCGGAAGATCTATTAAAGGATGCCCAAGGGACGACGATTGTTGCATGCGGAGATACCCCGCTGATTACAGGAGAAACATTCCGCAAGCTAGTAGAACATCACGAGGAAACGAAAGCTAGCGCAACAATTTTAACAGCGAACACTCCTGACCCTGCTGGATATGGGAGGGTTATTCGGAATGCGGATAAAGAAGTGGAACGCATTGTCGAACATAAAGATGCGAATGAAGCCGAATTACTCGTTAATGAAATAAATACTGGTACATACTGCTTTAATAACCAAGATTTATTTGAGGCACTTAGGAAAGTTTCCAATGATAACGCCCAGGGTGAATATTATTTACCAGATGTTATTGAAATTTTAAAAGCCGAAAATAAATTAGTAACCGCTTATCTCACACCGGACTTTGAGGAAACACTTGGGGTAAACGACCGAGTGGCGCTTGCTGAAGCGGAGCGGATTATGAAGCAACGTATCAATGAATTGCATATGCGAAACGGGGTTACGCTTATTGACCCGAACAATACGTATATCGGAGCAGATGCTGTTATCGGTCAAGATGTGACGATCTATCCAGGAACACGGATTACCGGAAAGACAACCATAGAAGCAGATGCTGTGATTGGTCCGAACAGTGAACTGCACCAGTCGACGATTGGTAAAGGAACAGTGATCAAGCAAAGCGTTGTTCACGATAGTAAAATCGGTGAAGGCGTCGCTGTTGGACCATTTGCTCATGTGCGCCCAGAGTCTGTTATCGGCAACGATACGAAGGTCGGTAACTTTGTCGAATTGAAGAAAACCTCCCTTGGCAATAATAGTAAGGTTTCCCATTTAAGTTATATGGGTGATGCGGATGTTGGGGAACATGTAAATATTGGTTGCGGAACGATTACAGTTAACTATGACGGGAAGAAAAAGCACCTTACAAAAATTGAAGACAATGCATTTGTCGGCTGTAACTCAAACTTGATTGCGCCGGTTACGATTGGCGAAGGATCCTATGTGGCTGCAGGTTCAACAATCAATAAAGATGTACCGAAAAATGCTTTATCAATTGCAAGAGCAAGACAAACGAATAAAGAAGATTATGCAGAACGATTTAAAGGAAAAAAATAACAACGGAGGGTTAATTCCATGGCATCTAAATATGAGGATGGCTCGTTAAAACTATTTACACTAAATTCAAATCCCGCACTGGCAGAGGAGATCGCAGAACATCTTGGTATCCCGCTGGGTAAATGTACCGTATCAAGATTCAGTGACGGTGAAGTTCAAATTAATATCGAGGAAAGCATTCGTGGCAGTGATGTTTACGTTCTGCAATCCACTTGTGCACCGGTTAATGATCATGTAATGGAATTATTAATTATGATCGATGCACTGAAACGTGCTTCAGCAAAATCAATCAATATCGTGATGCCTTATTATGGATATGCAAGACAGGACCGGAAAGCGCGTGCAAGGGAACCAATTGCAGCGAAGCTTGTTGCTGATTTACTTGAGACAGCTGGTACAACGCGTGTCATCACACTAGATCTTCATGCACCGCAGATTCAAGGATTCTTTAATGTTCCAATTGACCATTTACAAGGTGTGCCGATTCTTTCTGACTACTTTGAGGAAAAGAATTTACAAGACATTATCGTCGTTTCTCCGGATCATGGTGGTGTAACAAGAGCAAGAAAACTTGCTGACCGTCTGAAAACGCCTCTCGGGATTATTGATAAGCGCAGACCGAAGCCAAATGTTGCAGAGGTCATGAATATCATTGGGAACGTGGAAGGTAAAACTGCAATTTTAATTGATGATATCATTGATACAGGTGGTACAATCACCCTCGCGGCAGACGCTTTAATTGAAAATGGTGCGACAGAAGTGTATGCTTGTTGTACACATCCTGTTTTATCAGGTCCAGCTATTGACCGAATTGAAAATTCCGCGATCAAAGAGTTGGTTGTTACGAACAGTATTCCACTTCCAGAAGAGAAGAAACTGGATAAAATTACTGCCTTGTCGGTCGCTCCTTTAATTGGTGAAGCAATCATTCGTGTTCACGAAGAGCAGTCTGTAAGCATTCTATTCGATTAATAGTTTCATTCATTACGTAAAAAGGTATATATCTATACTTAATTACATGATCAAATTTGTCTATTTTACAATAGAAAATTATTTGGAGGATGATGAAGATGGCAATAAAGCTTAAAGCATTAAAGAGGGACGATTTAAGTAATTCAGTAACAAAACAATTACGTGCAGATGGACAAGTTCCTGCAGTTGTTTACGGTAAAGATAAAGATTCGAAAACCGTTGCAGTTGATAGTGTTGAATTATTGAAAACAGTTCGTGACGAAGGAAGAAACGCAATTATCACATTGGATGTTGAAAATGGCACTTCCGTTGATGTGATGCTTCACGAATATCAAATCGATCCAATTAAAGACTCGCTCATCCATGTTGACTTTTACGTTGTTGATATGTCCGAGGAAATGGAAGTTTCTGTACCGGTACGTATCGAAGGAGAAGCAGCTGGTGCAAAAGAGGGCGGCGTCATGCAGCAGCCACAGTATGAAGTGCTTGTTAATGCAAAGCCTGCTAACTTCCCAGATGAGATTACAGTGGATGTATCTGAACTTCAAATTGGAGATGTAATCACCGTGCAGGATTTACCAGCATCTGATAAGTATGAGTTTGTGGATGAGCCGGATGCAGTTATTGTCACAATCGTACCTCCAACTGAAGAGGAGCCAGAAACACAGCTTCCTGACGATGGTGCAGAGCCTGAGCTTGTTGATGCGAAAGAATCAGACGAAGAATAATTTAAGCAGTTTAATGATATAGTAAAGAACAACCCTCCTAGCAGGAACATATTGGTTTCTATAGGAGGGCTTGTTAAGTGTTATGAGAATATAAGGGCATATTTTTTGAAAATTCCGGATGAAGTGAAACTCATTCAGTGGGGGTTTCCTTACCACCCGCCCCTGAATGTTAGTTGAACAGAATCAGGTATTTACGGACTGTATATCCCCACACCTTCATATTTTGGGTTTCCCTCATATTTTGAGGAGGGGGTATTACAGACTGTTCATACGTGATAAAATTTTACAGAAGGAAGAATAAGGATGAAGCTAATTGTCGGGTTAGGAAACCCTGGAAGAAAGTACAAGAAGACACGTCATAATATTGGTTTTATGGTCGTCGACGAGTTGTTATCCCGTCATGGGTTTAAATTGAATAAGAAGAAGTTCAACGGTGAATATGCAATGGAGAACCTCGCTGGGGAAAAGGTCATTTTCTTAGAACCTCAGACCTTCATGAACTTGTCCGGTAATGCTGTCCGCCCATTAATGGAGTATTTCAGCATTGAACCGGAAGATTTGCTCGTCATTTATGATGATCTTGATTTACCGACCGGAAAGATTCGCTTGCGGGCAAAAGGTGGTCATGGTGGTCATAATGGGATGCGTTCTATAATCGAACATCTTGGAACGAAAGAGTTTAACCGCATTCGTTTCGGCGTAGGTAGACCGGCTAATACGGTTGCTGTCGTTGATTATGTACTTGCTGATTTTGCTAAAGCAGAACGGGACACGATCAAGGAAAGTATCGCGAAATCTGCTGACGCTTGCGAAGAGTGGGTGGCAGGTAAAAAGTTCATTGATGTCATGAATGATTATAACGAGTAAGTGTGAGTAGGCGCGTATAATCGGGGCTTTTTCGGATACACTTTAAGTATAGATATCCGAGGAGGCGATTTACGTGGCAATTATCTATCATTGCAGACATTGCACCCAAGAGATTGGCAGACTGGAGGAACAAGTTCTAGATGCCTCGGTTCTTGGAATTGATCGATTAACAGCAAAGGAAAAACAGGAAATGATGGAATATCAGGCAAATGGTGATATAAAGATTTACGCGATTTGTGATACGTGTGAGGCTGCATTGCAGGAGCATCCTCATTATCATGAACTCGATTATTTTATACAATAGGTTGAACAGGCTTTGGTACGGACCAAAGCGTTTTTTGCATTTATTTTGAAATAGGTAGAGTGGTATAATGATTAAAGAAATATATCAGTTTTTACAGGAAAAAGAAGATTTCCAGTCGATTATGAGTGGAATATCGAATGGGATGAGGGAGCAGCTCGTGGCGGGTCTTACTGGGCCCGCTAGGAGTATGCTCGTTTCAGCTATTAATGAGTCGTTGAAGCGACCGGTATTATTAGTTACTCATCAATTGTTGCAGGCGGAGCAGCTATATGACGATTTAGCCGAGCTTGTAGGAGAGGAACGGGTACATCTATACCCGGTGAACGAGCTGATCGCATCAGAAATTGCGACAGCTAGCCCCGAATTGAGAAGTCAGCGTTTGGAAGCACTTTCGGCCTGGACTGCCGGGAAGGCGGATATTTTAATTGCCCCGATTGCAGGCCTGAAACGGATGCTGCCACATCCTAGTGAATGGTTGAAATATCAGCTCTATTTTAAAGAGGGTGAAGAAATAGATGTAGAAGCTTATTTCTCCTTTTTAGTCGAGATGGGCTATGAACGAGCGCAGATGGTAACGGCGCCGGGAGAATTCAGCCAACGCGGTGGAATTATTGATATTTATCCACTAACAGAGGAACATCCAGTCCGGATTGAATTATTTGATGTGGAAATTGACTCCATCCGCTTTTTCGATGCGGATACACAACGGTCTCTCGAACGGACTGAAGAAATTACAATTGGCCCGGCAACCGAGCTTCTTCTCACGCAGGAAGACCTTCTTGCCGCTGCTGCACGAATTGAAAAGGCACTGGCGGAAAGCCTCAAGAATAAAACATCGAAAGAAGCAAAGGAAGAGCTGCTTGAAACGGTCGAGTATGATATTAGCCGACTCAGGAACATGGAACGCTTTCAGGAGATGCATAAGTATATTGGATTTTTCTACGAAGATCCTAAGAGTTTACTAGATTATCTTCCGAGTGACGGTCTGCTTATTTTAGAGGAAATGGGAAGAATTCAAGAAACGGCTACGAACCTTGATACAGAGGAGGCCGAGTGGTATAGCAGCTTACTTGAATCGAACCGAATGGTGAAAGACACCCATTTTTCCTTTGATTGGCAGACCGTAATGGAGAAGATGAAGCAACAGCGCATATATATGTCTGTTTTCCTCCGACATATCCCGAATACACAACCAGAGAATATTATTAATCTCTCATCTCGGGCAATGCAGGAATTCCACGGACAGATGCCTTTATTTAAAGGTGAACTCGAACGCTGGGAAAAAGGTGGCGTATCTGTCTTAATTCTAGCACCGAACGCGGAACGAGCCGGAAAGATCCAATCAATTTTAGAAGATTATCAAATTGAATCAGTCGTTGCGAAGGAGTTGCAGCTTCCGGTAACGAAGCCGACCATTGTTACAGGGAGCTTATCGAGCGGGATTGAACTTCCGATGCATAAACTAGTTGTGATTACGGAAAATGAACTTTTCAAAAAACAGACGAAACGGAAACCGAAAAGCCAAAAAATTTCCAATGCGGAGCGCATCAAGAGTTATCAGGAATTAAATGTCGGGGATTATGTCGTCCATGCGAATCATGGAGTAGGGAAATATTTAGGAATTGAAACATTAGAAATGAATGGCATGCATAATGACTATATGCTGATTCGTTACTCTGGGGATGACAAGTTATTCGTCCCGATTGATCAGATCGATCTCGTACAGAAATTTGTCGGTTCGGAAGGAAAGGAACCGAAGCTTTATAAACTTGGCGGATCAGAGTGGACAAAGGTAAAACGCCGGGTCCAGTCTTCAGTTGAGGATATTGCAGATGATCTTATTAAACTTTATGCTGAACGGGAATCACGGAAAGGATATGCCTTTTCCCCGGATACTGAAATGCAGCGGGAGTTTGAAGCGGCCTTCCCGTATCAAGAAACGGAAGATCAACTGCGCTGTATTGTGGAAATTAAGCAGGATATGGAGAGACGACAGCCAATGGATCGGCTGCTTTGCGGCGATGTTGGATACGGGAAGACAGAAGTGGCCATTCGGGCTGCATTCAAGGCGATTATGGACGGAAAGCAAGTCGCTTTCCTTGTCCCGACAACGATCCTAGCCCAACAGCATTACGAAACGGTCCGTGAACGGTTCCAGGATTACCCGATTAATATCGGATTATTAAGCCGTTTCCGCACAAGAAAACAACAAACAGAGACATTGAAAGGCTTGAAGAAAGGTACTGTTGACATTGTTGTAGGTACTCACCGATTGTTATCAAAAGACGTGGAGTATTTTGATTTAGGCTTATTGATTGTTGACGAAGAGCAGCGCTTTGGTGTGAAGCATAAGGAGAAGATTAAACAGATTAAAACGAATGTAGATGTCCTTACTCTAACAGCAACACCAATTCCGCGTACCCTTCATATGTCGATGCTCGGTGTGCGTGATTTATCTGTTATTGAAACACCGCCGGAAAATCGTTTCCCGATTCAGACGTATGTAATGGAATACAATCCAATTCTCGTACGGGAAGCTATTGAACGGGAGATGGCTCGCGCGGGGCAAGTGTTTTTCCTTTATAACCGTGTCGAGAATATCGATAAGGTTGCCCGGGATGTCGGCATGCTCGTTGACGGTGCTCGTGTTGGGGTCGCCCATGGACAGATGAACGAGTCAGAGCTTGAAAATGTAATTATAAGCTTTCTTGAAGGTGAATTTGATGTGTTGGTGAGTACGACGATTATTGAAACGGGTGTTGATATTCCAAATGTGAACACACTTATTGTCAATGATGCGGACCGCATGGGATTAAGTCAGCTCTATCAGCTGAGAGGACGTGTCGGTCGTTCGAACCGAGTCGCTTATGCATATTTTACCTACCGAAAAGATAAAATCTTAAGCGAAGTTGCTGAGAAGCGTTTACAGGCGATCAAGGAATTCACGGAGCTAGGCTCTGGATTTAAGATTGCGATGCGCGACTTATCGATTCGCGGTGCAGGAAATCTCCTCGGTTCCCAGCAGCATGGATTCATCGATTCCGTGGGGTATGATCTGTATTCGAAAATGTTGAAAGATGCAATCGATGCCCGTAAACAAGGGAAAGAAATCGAGGATATTACGCCATTTGATCCAGAGATATCCTTGAAGATTGATGCTTATATTCCGGAAGACTATATCCCGGATGGCAAGCAGAAGATTGATATTTATAAATTATTCCAGACGATCGATTCAGAAACGGATATTACGGACTTGCAGGATGAGCTCATTGATCGATTTGGTGACTATCCGGAAGAAGTGGAACATTTATTCACTGTCTCGAAACTTCGCTTGTATGGCCGCAAAGAACGAGTTGAATTTATTACCGAGAAAAATAAAAAATTAGAATTATTATTGGAAGAAGATCGGAGCCACATGGTCGATGGTGCGAAGCTCTTTGAACTCGCAAACCGCTTTGGTCGTAATGTCCAACTCGGAACAGAAAACACGAAGCTTAAAATTGTCGTCACATGGAAGAGGGAAACCGAACATGAACGATATAAAGTGGCAGAAGAGTTGATTAAAAATTTGGCAGAAGTAAACCGCGAATCCTAAACTTTTCTCATCATGTATATTTATCCCAAGTTGCCTCATACTAAAACAACACTGGTGATATTTACAACTTCTTAAGAATTGTAATTTTTAGTTGAAAGTGAGGCAGGCATGGTATGAAAGCGACAGGAATTGTACGACGGATCGATGATTTAGGCAGAGTTGTTATTCCTAAAGAAATAAGGCGTACATTACGCATTCGAGAGGGAGACCCGCTTGAAATTTTCGTCGATCGGGATGGAGAAGTTATTTTAAAGAAATATTCGCCTATTAGCGAACTGGGACATTTCGCGCAGGAATATGCAGAGTCTCTATTTGATTCATTAAAAATACCAGTGTTAATTTGTGATCGTGATGACGTCATTGCGGTTGCCGGTGAATCGAAAAAGGACTATTTAAATAAAATGATTGGTTCAGATGTCACGAAAGCAATAGAAAATCGCTCCCAACTACTTAAAACCGATAAAGAAACGATGGAGCTGTTGGAAGGCAAGGAATTGGAACTTGATTCTTATTGCCTGAGTCCAATCATCGCTAATGGCGACCCGATTGGCTGTGTATTCCTGTTTTCGACAGAGGGTGATAAACTGACCGATGTAGAAGCGAAAGTAACCGAAACAGCGGCGGTATTTTTAGGAAAGCAAATGGAGTAACATTATGGAATGAGTCATTCAGGGGTATCCTTGAATGGCTCATTTTTGTGTTTTAAGTGGTATAATGGACTCAAATTATGTATTGTAAGGGACGTTTTTTAATGAGTAGTGATGGTAAAGGTTGGCTGCGGGGAGCTTTGCTTTTAACAATTGCTGGGTTGATCAGTAAAGTGCTGAGTGCCGGATACCGGATTCCGCTTCAGAATCTTACAGGTGATATCGGATTTTATATTTATCAGCAAGTGTATCCATTGCTTGGGATGGGGATGATTCTTGCGTTATATGGTTTCCCATCTGCAATATCGAAATTGACAGCGGAGTCAAAAGAAAAGGGTCACACCCAGACGACTGCTAATTTTTATTTCCCGATCTTTCTTATTCTGCTCCTTGTAGTAGGAACACTAGCCGTGTTGCTATTTGTTTCTGCTGGTAGTTTAGCAAGTTGGATTGGAGATCCTAGTTTAACACAGGCCTATCAGCTTGTGGCTTTGAGTTTATTGCTTATCCCTTTTACTTCTTTGCTCCGCGGAGTGTTTCAGGGAAATGGGAATATGAAACCAACCGCTTATTCGCAAATGGGAGAGCAGCTCTTTCGCGTATTACTAATTATTGCCGTTGCGATTTACGTTAGCTTCACAGGAGCAGACCTTTACCGGGTTGGGGAAGGGGCGGCAATTGCAAGTATTGGTGGCGGTCTTGCAGCTATTCTTTTGTTAACTATGTTTATTCGCAAGTCGGAACAACCGGTTCTACCGCTGCAAGCAACTATTCCCTGGCGTTATTATATTCAGACATTGCTCCTGTTCGGTCTTGTTGCTTCGCTCAATCATATGGTGCTTCTTCTGTTTCAGTTTGCTGATGCGTTCACGCTCGTTTCCGGTTTACAGGAATATGGACTCTCGCAGACTAAGGCTATGGAGGCAAAAGGGGTGCTCGATCGGGGCCAGCCGCTTATTCAGTTAGGGACTGTACTTGGTTCGTCGTTTGCGCTAGCGATGATCCCATCTGTTTCACAACAGAAATTACAAGACGAGAAAGCTGCATTTTATCAGCATATCCGTAGTAGTATTGCGATTGGGTTTTATTTAGCGGTAGGCGCTACTGCAGGTCTAATTGCAATTATGCCTCAAGCAAATATGTTATTGTATCAGGATACGCTAGGAACAAATGATTTACGGATTCTCGTTATTGCGATCTTGCTCAGTTCCATCGGAGTAACCTGTGCGACAATCTTACAAGGACTCGGCGGGACAAAGCAGACAGCTGTTTTTATCATCTTTTCAATCTTTATAAAGTGGTTTGGGAATCGGATGCTTGTGCCAATTTTCGGAATAACTGGAGCAGCACTTGCTACGATTCTAGGTTTAGCATGCTTTTCCTTACTTGTCTATATAGGGTTGAAGCGAAAATTGCCGGCATTAAAGTTAATGAGACAAATCAATTGGTCGACCTTGGTACTTGCTGTTTCTGCTATGCTTATATATATTTTTGTTATCGATTTATTTGTCCCGACTGAGCCTTCGCGGTTCGGTTCCCTGCTTTACGTTGGTTTTGTAGCTGGGACGGGAGCATGTATTTATCTTTTCATTTTATTGCGCGGGCGTACTTTTATTTCCGAGGAAATAAATATGTTGCCATGGTCGCATGTTTGGATGCGTATTTATAAGGAGAGGAAGAGTCCATGAACAAAATTGAAGTAATTGGCCTTGGAGCTGGTGATTTAAATCAGCTTCCGTTAGGAGTATATAAGAAACTAGTAAATACTGAAAAAGTTGTCTACACACGGACGTTGGACCATCCTGTTATTGCTGATTTAAAGCAGGAAGGAGTCCATTTTCATTCCTTTGACAAGGTTTATGAGGAGACGGCAGATTTTTCCGGTGTTTATGAGAAAATCAGTGCCTATTTATTGGAAAAGGCGAAAGAGGGTTCTATTATTTATACCGTTCCTGGGCATCCGATGCTTGCCGAGCAAACGGTGCAACTGCTATTGGAGCAACAGGAGATCCCTGTTGAAATTTTGGGTGGACAAAGTTATCTGGATGCACTATTTACCTCGCTCGAAATTGATCCGATTGATGGATTTCAATTTGTCGATGGGACGAGCTTCGAGCGTAGACAGTTGAATTATGAACAGCATCTCGTCTTTTGCCAAGTATATGATTCCTTCATTGCGTCAGAAGTAAAGCTTAGCTTGCTTGAAGACTTACCTCCTGAGTATGAAGTGACGATTGTGGAAGCGGCTGGGACGGCTGGAGAAAAGCTTACGAAGCTCAGGTTAGAAGATCTGGACAGATCTATTGAGGTTAATAACCTGACAAGTGTTTATGTTCCGCCAATTAATCATGAACAACTATCCCACCGCTTTACCCGTCTTGTGGAAGTAATCGCTGCACTGCGTGGGCCTGGAGGTTGCCCGTGGGATCAGAAGCAGACACATGAATCTTTGCGAGCTCATACAATTGAGGAAGTATACGAGCTGATTGATGCGATTGATCAAGAAGATGATGAGAATATTACGGAGGAACTCGGTGATCTTCTCATGCACGTCGTCCTCCATAGTCAAATTGGCGCAGATTCGGGATATTTTTCAATTGATGATGTCATCCTGTCGGCTACTGAAAAGATGATTCATCGTCATCCCCATGTTTTCGGTGACGTTCAAGTTGATTCGGCTGATGAAGTGCTTACGAATTGGGATGCGCTGAAGGAACAAGAAAAGGGTAAACAAAGGAATTCCGTCCTGGAGGGAGTTCCGAAGCATCTACCAGCACTTGCAAAAGCAGCGAAAATTCAGCAAAAGGCAGCGAAGGTCGGTTTCGACTGGGCTGAGGTAAAAGACGTTTGGGCCAAGCTTGAAGAAGAGATAAAGGAAGTCGAAGAAGCGATTAGAAGTGGAAAACGTGAAGATATTGAGGATGAGTTTGGTGATGTTCTATTTGTCATTGCTAACCTGACGCGGTTTTATCAGATTAATGCGGAAGTTGCCTTGAATCGCACGAACCAGAAGTTTACTTCAAGATTTACGTATGTGGAACAAAGAACCAAGGAAAAAGGGAAAAGATTGGAAGAAGCAACGCTAGACGAAATGGAAGCGTACTGGCAAGAAGCAAAGGAGAGTGAATAACAATGCGTTTGGATAAATTTTTAAAAGTATCCCGGTTGATTAAACGTCGGACACTTGCAAAAGAAGTTGCTGAACAAGGCAGGATTGCAGTGAATGGGAATCAAGCGAAGGCATCGACGACGATTGCCCCTGGTGACACCCTCACGATCGAATTTGGACAGAAGCTTGTCACTGTCCAAGTGAACGATACAAGGGAAACGGTAAGAAAGGGCGAAGCAGAAACATTATATACCGTCATAAAAGAAGAAAAAATATAAGTTCTATACTTGTCCCTCCTCTCATAAATTACAATGAGAAGGAGGTTTTTTTATGAATGAATTAGGGAATTATCCATCTAATAATAATCGGACAGATTTAGACCATCAGGTAAGACTCGTGAACCGCAAAACGCTTGAAATAAGTGGCGTCAAGGAAGTCGATAGCTTTGATAATGAAGAATTTCTACTAGAAACTGTGCAAGGCTATCTCATCATCCGCGGACAAAACCTTCAGTTGAAAAACCTTGATGTCAATGCTGGCAATGTAACGATAAAAGGAAAAATTTATGAGTTTTCCTATATTGATGAAGCAAGCGGGGAGAAAGCTAAGGGATTCCTTAGCAAGTTATTCCGATGACGCTCTCCGTGCAATTTACGACAATGGCTGTTATGGTGCTAAGTGGAATTTACTTAGGGCTTGCCCAGGACACGTTCCGGCGTATTTCTGTTCATTGGAAAAAGCGACCAATCATCAGCTATTCTTTTGAAATTGGTTTTTGGCTTTTACAGACTCTTATTATTTTCTATCTTTTATTTCTTGTCAATTCAGGGGAAATTCGCTTTTATATATTTTTAGCTTGTCTGTTAGGTTTCTCATTTTATCAAGCCTTATTGAAAACTGTCTACCGGCAGGGGCTGGAACGATTAATTTCGGTATTTCGTGCGGTTTTTAGGTTTTTCAAACAAGTATTCTTCATTCTTATTGTCACACCGATTAAATGGATATTTCTTCTAAGTGCTAGCATCATCCTATTTCTTTTAAATATGATAGTAAAGATACTGGCAATTTTATTGAAAGTTATCCTATTTCCGTTCCTATTAATCGGAAAGCTACTTAAACCCCTCATTCCTGAAAATCTTATTAAATTTTTACACAAATTATATCCAATTTATAGTACAATAAGAGATATATTAAAAAAGGGCTTAAAGTATGCCACGTTTAAAAGGAGGTAGGATGATTGTCCGCAGAAAGAGAAAGGGTAACGAGATTAGATTCGAGCTATGTACAACAGTATGATGCATACATAGAAAGACAGAAACGCAAGAAGCAGCGCTTAATTCGTCGTCTTGTTCTATCTTCCCTTGTGACCGTGTTGATTATTGGTTTTATGGGAGTCTATCATTGGAACCAACGGGCACTACATGCCGAAAAAACGGAGGAATACGAGCAGCTGCAATCCGAGTTAGCGGGGTTACAGCAGGAAGAAGAACAACTGCTTGAGGAAATTGAACTATTAAATGATGAAGAATACGTTTTGGATATCGCTAGAACGAATTACTTTTTTACAAAAAAGGGAGAATTGATCTTTAAACTTCCGAATGAAGACCCGTCATATTGACACTTTACATGAACAGACATATACTATATGTAGAGAATTTCACTCAAACTTTTAAGGAGGAGCATTTTTTTTATGTCAATCGAAGTAGGCAGCAAGCTGCAAGGTAAGGTTACAGGAATCACAAATTTTGGAGCGTTTGTTGAGCTCGAGAAAGGTAAAACAGGCTTGGTCCACATTAGTGAGGTTGCTGACAATTATGTAAAGGACATTAACGATCACTTAAGTGTTGGCGATACTGTTGAAGTTAAAGTAATCAATGTCGAGAAGGATGGTAAAATCGGCCTATCAATCAAGAAGGCAAAGGAACGTCCGGTTCGCCAAAAGAATGTAAAAGAGCGTCAAGAAAGTTTCGAATCGAAAATGAGTCGTTTCCTTAAGGATTCTGAAGATCGTCTAGCCTCACTTAAGAAGCATACGGAATCCAAGCGTGGAGGTCGAGGTGCTAAGCGCGGTTAATAAGTTTGCTGCCCGAAGGAAATTACAATGCTCTGTGATAGAGAAGCAGCAGATTCATCTAGAAGATGGGTCTGCTGCTTTGTGTTTTTATTGGCTCTTTGTTTGGGAGATTGAAAAAGACCGTTTAGGGATTTGTGTGGAAATCCCTAAACGGTCTTTTTTACTTTTGAATCGTCTAGTAAAAAAGACCAGGGACTGCACGAATTTCCTGTGCTTCCGGTCGATAAGTCAACATCGGTTCGTTGCCTCACCGTGTTTCCTTTATCTTCCTGCACCACAGTCCAATTCGTCAGTCCCTAACCGGTCTTTTTTACTTTTGGATATAGCGGCGGAGGGGATTGAACCCACGACCTTACGGGTATGAACCGTACGCTCTCGCCAGCTGAGCTACGCCGCCAAAATTGTCAACGAGATTTATAATACAACAAGAATAAGGTTATGTCAATGATTTTTTAAAGAATGTTGAAGTTCACAGTGGTATTGCTGAAGTTCATCATGAAGATGCTGAAGTTCAAAAAGTATTCGCTGAAGTTAACAACTAAAATATCGAAGTTCACAAATACCGGCCCGAATCTCACACGCCTAGCTCCTTCTTTCCCACTTATTCGTCAAACATTCATCATTTCTGCAGATTTCTGGCCGCTTCCATTCTACCGACTTCTCGCTGCTGCCATCGAGTTTACTAGATTAGAAGCAGACAGGCGTTCGTGCCTTAATCTTGGGTTCTTTATCTCTTTCCGTCGAACGATTTTTAGGACGAGCACTGAAATTTTGACAACAAAAGTTTTCTGAATATGGTTTACTAAACAGAAAAGAATGGAGTGATGGTGAATGATGCAATCGGTGGAACCGGCGGGGTATGTCGGTTGGAAAGAAAAGGTCCAGAAGAAGAAACAGCATCCATGGAAAACAAAGGCGAAAGTATTGTTTATCGATCGAGGCCTGTTGTTAGTGATGATAGGCTTTTTACTGGGGAGGGCAGTCATTTTATCAGCAGTTTCTCCGTTTGCTCTAGCATTTCTTGCAAGTGTATGGCTGATGCAACGTAAGAAAACGTTACATGCGCTGTTAGCCATTTCTTTAGGAGCGGTGACTTATTCATTTGAACACACTGGGTTCATTATGCTTTCTGTTCTTGTATTTCTAATCCTTCTCGCGATATTCATGCAACTTAACAGGGAGAAATTAATACTTCCTTTTGCAGTTGGGTTTGCGACGATGCTGCCGCGTATTTTCTTATATTCGCTGCAGGGACCCATAACGTCTTATGAATGGCTACTCATTGTTGTGGAAGGTGTGCTTGGTGCGGTGCTTGTACTTATCTTTATGCAGAGCATTCCTTTATTATCACCAAAAAGATATAAACCGGCTCTAAGAAATGAAGAGATTGTCTGTATGATTATTTTAATTGCCTCGATTTTAACCGGCACAATTGGCTGGGTTATCTACGGAGCTGCATTAGAGCAAATATTTGCCCGTTACTTTGTTTTAGTCTTTGCTTATGTCGGCGGGGCAGCGATCGGATCTACTGTCGGTGTCGTTGTCGGTTTAATTTTATCCCTTGCCAATGTGGCCAATCTATTTCAGATGAGTTTACTAGCTTTTTCGGGACTATTAGGAGGTTTATTAAAAGAAGGGAGGAAGTTTGGTGTCGCAGCCGGTTTATTGGTCGGGACTTTACTTATCGTCATCTACGGAGAGAGTTTTACCTTAGCCCATTCGCTAACCGAGTCATTTATTGCTATTTTCCTCTTCTTTATTACACCGGCAAGCTGGTTTTCAAGTATCTCTCGTTACATACCAGGAACGGAAGAACATGCACAGGAACAGCAGCAATACTCTCAGAAGGTGCGTGATGTGACGGCAAAACGGGTGAAACAGTTTTCCGGTGTGTTCGATGCACTTGCCCGCAGTTTCGCCGTGGGTGAAAGTGATCCATCCAGTCACTTGGCAAAGAAACGGGATACCGATCAATTTCTTAGTCAGGTGACGGAAAGGACATGCCAGAGTTGCTTCATGAAGGAACGCTGCTGGGAGAAGGATTTCGATAAAACGTATCAGCTTATGGAGGGGGTCAAGGAAGCCTATGCGAAAAATCAAGAACCGAGCTTGAAAATCAGAAAGGAGTTTGAGAATCATTGTGTCAAATCGAAGAAAACGCTTGAAGTCATGAAGGAGGAGATGACGTTCTATATGGCGAACGATCACCTCAGGAGACAGGTCTTGGAAAGCAAGCGAATTGTGGCCGATCAACTATTTGGTGTCTCTGAAGTGATGGATGACTTTGCCAATGAGATTTTAAAAGAAAGGGAACATCATGAAAAACAAGAACTGCAAATTATCGAAGCATTAAAAGGACTCGGTATTGAATTGGAAAAATTGGATATCTATCAGCTGAATAAAGGGAGTGTCGATATTGAAATAATGGTCTCCTTCTATGATTATCATGGGGAAGGGGAGAAACTCATTGCTCCCGTACTGACAGATATTTTGGGGGAAATGATCGTTGTAAAAGATGAAGAAATCTCACCATTCCCAAATGGGTACAGCTACTTGTCTTTCGGGTCAGCGAAAGAATATATTGTGGAAACAGGAGCAGCCAATGCGGCGAAAGGTGGTGGCTTCATTTCCGGTGATAGCTTTAAAACGATGGAACTTGGTGAAGGAAAGTATGCCATGGCGATTAGTGACGGGATGGGAAATGGTAGAAGAGCCCATGAGGAGAGTGAGGAAACGCTTCGTCTGCTTCAGCAAATCTTACAAATCGGTATTCCGGAAAAAGTGGCGATTAAATCGATCAATTCGATACTTGCCCTGCGCACAACTGATGAAATGTTTGCCACGTTGGATCTAGCTGTTATTGATCTGAACCATGCGATGGTGAAGTTCCTTAAGGTTAGTGCATCACCAAGCTTTGTGAAACGGGGGGATGAAATATTAAAGATAGAAGCGGGTAATTTACCGATGGGGATTCTCCACGATGTTGATATTGATATTGTAAGTGACCAGCTCATTTCTGGGGATCTGTTAATTATGATTAGTGACGGGGTGTTCGATGGTCCTAGACATGTGGAAAATACAGATCTTTGGTTGAAGCGGACACTAAAAGAAATGAAGACGGAAGATCCACAGGAAATCGCGGATCTTTTACTAGAGGAGGTGATTCGCACAAAATCGGGAGAAATCGATGATGATATGACCGTTCTTGTTGCGAAGATTAAAAAGAACCAGCCGAAATGGGCGTCAGTTCCGATTTATCGCAGTGTAACTGGTTGATAAATTCCCACTTCAAGAAGGTTCTATAATTCTATGAGGGAGTTGAACATACTTGTAACGGCTCGATTGGTTCATCTAATATTCGGTGGAGGATGAACCCGCCACTGAATGAAGTTTCACTTTGCCTAAATAAAGCACTTGGCTAAGTATATCCTATCTGTTTTCTGGTGATGCTAGTAAAACTAGGAAACGGGAGGGTAACGTAATGAAAAAAGGAACATTAAGGCAAATTTTATTGTTAACGGATGGGTGCTCGAACTACGGAGAGGATCCGGCGGCAACAGCAGCCCTTGCTTTCGAGCAGGGGATTACTGTGAACGTTATTGGAATTCTTGATCATGATGAGAATGAAGACAGTCATGGTCTTGAGGAAGTAGAAGATATCGCTCTATCAGGGGGCGGAGTAAGTCAACTCGTTTATAGTGAAGCATTATCCCAGACTGTCCAGATGGTGACGAAGCAAGCGATGAACGAGACATTGCAAGGTTTTGTTAATCAGGAGCTAAAACAAATTCTTGGAAAAGACCAGCGCCTTGAGGACCTCGAACCCGAAAAACGCGGTGAAATTATTGAAGTAGTCGAGGAGTTGGGGGAAACTACTGATCTTGAGGTATTGATTTTGCTAGATACAAGCGCGAGCATGCATCATAAGCTCCAGATGGTGAAGGAAGCTTTGATTGATCTCTCCATTAGTCTCAATGCCCGGGCGGGAAAAAATCGCTTCACCATCTACAGCTTCCCAGGGAAAAGGAAAAATATCCAGAAGGTGCTCGATTGGACACCGAAGCTTGATTCGATCTCATCGGTATTCCCGAAGATAACCAGTGGTGGAATCACTCCGACCGGTCCCGCACTTCGGGAGGCTATCTATCAGTTTGGTAAAAAGGGTTTATTAAGGAGTATTCGTCATGGCGATGAACCGGGCTTGGAAGAAACAGGTTACTAGTATACCTTCAGGGACTCAGATTCAAGGGAAATTTAAAGGAAACAGTTACCTGATCAAACGGAAGATCGGCGAAGGGGCAATTGGTACTGTCTACCTTTGTCAATTCGGGAAACAGACAGCTGCTCTCAAAATAAGTGAAAAACAAACATCGATGACCTTGGAGGTCAATGTGTTAAAAGCATTAAAGCAGGTCCGAGGGAATCTTCTTGGGCCTGCTTTATTAGATGTGGACGATTGGCTTGCACCGAACAGGCAAACATATACATTCTATGTTATGGAATATGTGCAAGGTGAGAGCATGCAGCAATTTTTCAGGAAAAATGGGGCAAGCTGGCTCGGTCTGCTTATGGTCCAACTTTTAGAGGATTTGGAAAAGCTCCATAAAGCAGGTTGGGTGTTTGGGGATTTGAAGACTGACAATCTCCTGATTAGCCAAGCGCCACCGAAGATTCGCTGGATTGATGTTGGTGGGGTGACACAAATCGGACGGGCCATTAAAGAGTATACCGAGTTTTACGACCGAGGATATTGGGGTCTTGGTTCCCGACGAGCTGAACCAAGCTATGATTTATTCTCGGTTGCAATCATCTTCCTCGAAATCTTCTACCCACAGCGGTTCGCGCGGCCAGAAACGAAGAGAGCAAATCTTTTATTTAAAAAGATCGATAAAGTGAAAGCACTACAACCCTACGCACCTGTGCTAAAGAAGGCAATTACCGGCAAATATACAACAAGTGCTGAAATGCAGCGAGAATTAAAACAAATTATCTTTTCCCGGAAAAATCAGAGCAGAAGTAAAACAGGGAAAATCGGCTTATCGGAGGCCATGTGGATTTTCCTATTTAGTATCCTTTCCATCCTTACCTCATTGTGCTTTTAGAGGCAGCGGTAACTATGATAAGATAAGAACAGTATCGATTATGGACGGAGCGAGGAAATGGAAAAAGAAGTACAATCCTTTATTAAAAAACATCGGCTTTTACATAAAGGCGCGCGGGTACTTGTCGGAGTCTCGGGCGGACCGGATTCCATCGGTCTATTGCATTTGTTGGTGAAGTGGAGGAAGGAATGGGAGTTGGATATACATGCCCTTTCTCTTAATCACCAGCTGCGTGGGAAGGATGCGGAGGATGACTTTATTTATGTGAAGAATATTTGCGCAAGCTGGGGCATCCCGTTTCATGGTGCCTCCTTTGATGTGCAGGCATTTGCGGATAAGGAGCGGCTTAGTACGGAAGTCGCAGCAAGAAAAATTCGGTATCAGTTTTTTGAAGAGAAAATGGCAGATCTTGAAGCCGACTATCTTGCTTTAGGTCATCATGGGGATGACCAGGTGGAAACGCTTATCATGAAACTTGTTCGGACTGCATCTTCCCAAGCTTTCCAAGGAATTCCGATTACACGTCCAATTGGGAGGGGAATGCTTATCCGGCCACTCCTTGCTGTTACAAAAGAAGCGATAGAATCTTACTGCGCAGAGAACGAAATCAAGCCGCGGATCGATGCAACGAATTTGGAAAGTGATTTTACAAGAAACTATTACCGCCACCATGTCGTTCCGCTGCTAAAGGAACGCAATACAAATATCCAGGTGACAGCACAGCATCTTAGTATGACGCTTGCGGAAGATGAAGAATTCCTGCAAAAAGAGGCGGAAAAAGTACTTCAACGTGCGGTAATTTTTGAAAAGGGAAAGCGGCAGGTAACAGTTGAAATTAATTTATTTAAAAAGTACTCCCAATCTTTACAAAGACGCGCCTTTCATCTAATATTGAACTATCTGTATGAAATATTACCCAATCAACTTTCTTATGAACATGAGGAGCAATTTCTTACCCTCATTAAAAGCCGCACTGGGAACGCAACCCTAGATTTCCCGCACGGTTTGAAGCTGAATCGGGCATATGACAGACTGACACTTTACTTCGAAGCGAATAATCCCGGGCAGCAGTCCTTTAACCTAACCTTAACCATTCCCGGCAAAACATACTTGCCAAACGGATCGGTACTTACAGCTACATATACAGCAACACGTGATAGAGCCCACCCCTTCTCGCTCTATATTCCCACGAAAGAGGTTACCTTACCTCTTCATGTGAGAACGCGTAAAAATGGAGACCGGATGAGCTGGAAAGGGCTCCAAGGAACAAAGAAGCTGAAAGATATCTTTATCGATGCAAAAGTTCCCCTTCATGAACGTGAAACGTGGCCTATCGTCGTGGATGACGATGATCATATACTTTGGTTAATTGGATTAAAAAAAGGTGTACGAAGAGAAGTAAATGCTAAGCAGTTTATATATATTCAATTGGATAAAGGCAACTAGTAGGAGGATAAGGATGCTAAAGGACAGTATGCATAAGGATATAAAGGATATTCTAATTACAGAAGAAGAAATTCGGGCAAAATGTAAAGAAATCGGAGCACAGCTTTCTACAGAATACGATGGCAAGTTTCCCCTTGCAATTGGTGTATTAAAAGGTGCTCTACCCTTTATGTCGGACCTCGTTCGCCACATGGATATCCATGTGGAACTCGATTTTATGGATGTGTCGAGCTATGGAAGCGGAACGAAGTCAAGTGGGGAAGTCAAAATTGTAAAGGACTTGGATACAAAAGTAGAAGGGCGCGACCTGCTTATTATTGAGGACATTATTGACAGCGGACTGACGCTTAGTTATTTAGTCGACCTCTTCAAGTACCGGAAAGCGAATTCTATTAAAATTGTAACCCTGCTGAATAAACCATCAGGGCGCACTGCTGCGATATCCGCAGACTTGGTTGGATTTGAAGTACCGGATGCTTTCGTCGTCGGTTATGGTTTAGATTATGACCAACGTTACCGAAACCTTCCGTATATCGGGGTGTTAAAAGAAGAGATTTATCAGGAAAAATAGTCCTGAAAAATAAAAATGGATGATAAAGCTAAATTAGTTGTGTAATGACTTTTTCATATGGTACTATGTAATATAGTTTTTCCCGGTATGGGAGGAGGTAAGCAATGAGTCAGATATTTCGTAATGTGTTCTTTTGGGTCCTGATTTTCTTCGTCATAATCGGCGTATTCGGCATCATAAATGGCCCAGGAGAAGAAAGTGAACAATATGATGTGGAGCAATTTATAAGTGCTTTAAATAATGGTGAAATAAAAGAATTGACACTGCAGCCGGCAAACGGAATCGTCCGTTTCTTCGGTACATTGAATGATGGTGGCCAATCTTTTGTTGCCCAAGTACCAGATAACACAGATGTAATTGCTGAAATTACAACAATTGCAAGAGATCAAAGTATATTAACTGCAGAGGAAGAAGAACGGCCAAGTCCATGGGTTACATTCCTTACGACTTTAGTTCCCTTCCTATTAATAGGTCTATTTTTCTTATTCATTCTTAGTCAAGCACAAGGTGGCGGCGGTGGCGGCCGTGTGATGAACTTCGGGAAAAGTAAGGCTAAGATGGTTTCCGGCGAAAAGGAAAAGGTGCGTTTCAAAGACGTAGCCGGAGCGGATGAAGAGAAACAGGAATTAGTTGAAGTTGTGGAATTCCTGAAAGATCCACGTAAATTCACGGCAGTCGGTGCTCGAATTCCAAAAGGGGTTCTTTTAGTAGGACCGCCAGGAACAGGTAAAACATTACTTGCCCGTGCCGTCGCAGGGGAAGCGGGAACTCCATTCTTCTCTATTAGTGGTTCGGACTTCGTTGAAATGTTTGTCGGGGTCGGTGCATCCCGTGTACGTGATCTATTTGAAAACGCGAAGAAAAATGCGCCATGTATCATCTTTATTGACGAGATTGATGCAGTAGGACGCCAACGTGGTACGGGTCTCGGTGGTGGACATGATGAACGTGAACAGACATTGAACCAGTTGCTTGTTGAAATGGATGGCTTTAACGCAAATGAAGGTATCATTATTATCGCAGCTACAAACCGTGCAGACATTCTTGACCCTGCTTTGCTGCGCCCAGGCCGTTTCGACCGTCAAATCATGGTGGACCGTCCGGATGTTAAAGGACGGGAAGCAGTGCTTAAAGTTCACGCACGTAATAAACCATTGGATAATACAGTCGATTTGAAAGTAATTGCCCAGCGTACCCCAGGCTTCTCTGGTGCGGACCTTGAGAACCTGTTAAATGAAGCAGCGCTTGTTGCTGCAAGGGATAACCGAAAAGCGATATCTTCACTGGATGTCGATGAAGCAACCGACCGGGTGATTGCCGGGGTTGCGAAGAAGAGCCGCGTTATTTCGGATAAAGAAAGAAATATTGTTGCCTATCATGAAAGTGGGCACACCGTAATCGGGATGGTACTTGACGATGCAGATGTCGTACACAAAGTAACGATTGTACCTCGAGGCCAGGCCGGCGGTTATGCGGTCATGCTTCCTAAAGAAGACCGTTACTTCATGACGAAACCGGAACTGTTTGATAAGATAACCGGACTGCTTGGTGGACGTGTCGCCGAGGAAATCATCTTTGGCGAAGTGAGTACGGGAGCACATAATGACTTCCAGCGTGCAACAAGCATCGCTCATAAGATGATTACCGAGTATGGTATGAGTGATGAAATTGGCCCACTACAATTCTCCAGTGGGGACGGTGGCAATGTGTTCCTTGGTCGTGATTTGCAGAATAACCAAACATACAGTGAGAAAATCGCTTATGAAATTGATAAGGAAATGCAGAACTTCATCAATTACTGTTATGAACGTGCGAAGAAGATCCTTACTGAGCATCGCGGACAGTTGGAGTTAATCGCTCAGACACTCCTTGATGTCGAAACACTCGACCGCCGTCAGATTGAATCTCTTTTCCATAAAGGTGTTTTACCAGAACCACTGGAAGATATCGTGGACGAAGATGATGTGAAGGTTTCTATCAATTCAAAAGAAGATGAAGACGATGGAGAAAAGATCGGGAAATCTTTTGAAGAAGTGAAAAAAGAAGTCGAGGAGAAAAAGCATGAAGAACATGCAGATGAAGCTAAAGGCGACTCCAAGAATAAACGACATATCAATGACCCGATCATGGGCGAAGAACCAATATCTCCAGTAGATGAAGAAGACAATAATTATAAAGATAAATAACAAATTAAAAAGCAGCCATGCTAATATATATGGCTGCTTTTTTGTTTCAAAAGCTGAAGCGCGCTTAACATTACTATTGGGTACCTGTGATTTTCTTTTTCACTGTTACCTATGCTATATTTAAACATAGAAAAATAGGAAGGTTTGATTGTTATGTTATTTGTTCTGGATGTGGGGAATACAAATACCGTTTTAGGGGTTTTTGAAGGGGACAACCTACTATATGAGTGGCGGATTAAAACAGATCGCCATAAAACAGAGGATGAATTCGGCGTACTCATTCATTCCTTGTTTGACTATAAAGGAATCACGTTTTCTGATATCCATGGAGTTATCATTTCTTCTGTTGTACCACCGATTATGTATGCACTGGAAAAAATGAGCCGGAATTATTTCGGAATTGATGCAGTCGTGGTAGGGAAGCAGGATATTTCTAAATATATTAACATGAGTTACCCTAATCCTAAGGAGGTCGGGGCAGACCGGATTGTCAACGCGGTAAGTGCGATAGAAAATTACGGGGCGCCGGTTATTGTGATTGATTTTGGAACGGCGACCACTTTTTGCTACATCGATGAGAATAGCTCTTATCACGGTGGCATCATTTCTCCGGGAGTTAATATTTCCATGGAAGCATTGTATAGTAAAGCTTCCAAACTGCCGAAGATTGAAATCAAGGGGACGGAGAAAGTTATTGGAACATCAACAGTTGAAGCGATGCAGTCCGGAATATATAACGGCTATGTATCCTTGGTAGATGGTATAGTTGACAGAGTGAAAGAGGATATTAATCAAGATGTTCAGGTAATTGCTACCGGCGGGATATCTGGTTTAATCGGGAAGGGTTCACGAACAATTGATGTGGTAGATCGCCATCTGACACTAAAAGGATTGAACATTATTTATCGCAGGTTAAAAGATATTCGTTAAAGGAGATACGAACATGAAGGATTATTTAATAAAGACAACTGCTTATAACGGGAGAATCCGTGCATATGCAGCAACATCTACTGCGACAGTGGAGGAGGCAAGGAGAAGACAGGATACTTGGGCAACAGCCTCTGCTGCATTAGGTCGAACCCTGACGATTGCTGCTATGATGGGAGCGATGCTAAAAGATGACAACTCCAATACAATTAAAATTGAAGGCGGCGGACCACTTGGAGCGATTGTAGTAGATGCGAATGCATCTGGTCATGTGCGCGGCTATGTTACGAATCCGCACGTAGACTTTGAATTAAATGACAAAGGTAAGTTGGATGTTGCTAGAGCTGTAGGAACGTCAGGTAATTTAAGTGTTGTGAAAGATCTTGGATTGAGAGACCATTTTACAGGCGAGGTTCCGATTGTTTCAGGCGAAATTAGTGAAGATTTCACGTATTATTTTGCGACATCAGAACAAGTTCCTTCAGCGGTCGGAGCAGGTGTGTTAGTAAACCCGGATCATACCATTCTTGCGGCTGGCGGATTCATTGTGCAAGTCATGCCTGGTGCGGATGAAGAGGTAATCGAACGGTTAGAGGAACAGATTCAAGCGTTCCCGCCAATTTCCAAGTTGATTGAAGAAGGATACTCACCAGAACAACTCTTGGAAAAACTGTTCGAAGGTGAAGAGTTTACAATTCATGAGAAGATGCCCCTTGAATTCCGCTGCCGCTGCTCAAGAGAAAGAATTGCAAATGCGATAAGCGGTCTTGGCAACGAGGAAATTGATGCCATGATCCAGGAAGACGGTGGAGCAAGTGCAACCTGTCACTTCTGTAATGAAAAGTATGATTTTACAACAGAAGAATTAGAAGAGTTGAAACAATAAACGAGGGAGAAAGGGAATCGTATGTCAAGAAAATTATTATGGGGAATTATCACGGTCCTCCTTATTACAAATATAGCCACTCTCCTGTTCATGAATCAAAATGAGAATGTAATTGTGAGTGAAGACGGTGAAGAAACGGCCATTAGAAGCAATGAACCTGTTGCAACGATTGACGGAGAAGATATAACTTATGCAGAATGGATGACTGCTCTTCGCGAAACCCATGGGGAAAAGACGCTGCAATCATTAATTGATCGCCACCTCGTTTCCAAATTGGCCAATGAGAAGCACATTGAAATCAGTGAGAAGGTCATTGAAAGAGAACTTGCTTATCTGACATCCATGCAAGGACCGCTTGCAGAAGATGAACTTGCAAAGGCGGAGGAGAAATGGCGGGAAGAGATTGTTTATCGCTACCAGCTTGAGTTTTTACTGACAGAAGATATTTCCATTCCGGAAGGTGAAGTGGAAGAGTATTATGACGTGTATAAGAATCAATATGATTTCAGTCCGGCCATGCAGCTATCCCATATTCTTGTATCGGATATGGAAACAGCGGAAAAAATCTATGGGGAGCTTGAACAGGGAGCGAATTTTGACCAGCTGGCAAGGGAATATTCCATAGATGAAGAAACAAAAAATAGCGGGGGCTATCTTGGTTTCATCAATACGAACAGCCAGTTCTTCCCGGATGGTTATGAAGAAATTGCAAATGAGATGGAAGAGCACTCCTATAGTACCCCTTTTACAACAGGTAACGGGGTCGGTATTATCTATTTACATCAATCTCTTCCGAAAATCAAGTTCAGCTATGAGGAAATTAAACCTTACGTAGAAAATGAACTTGCCCTGCATGAAGGGAATCTTCCGCTTCAAGCCGCCCCACTTTGGGAAAAACATGAAATAGATTGGCTCTACGGTAACTAAATACATGGTCCGCCCACAACATGGAACGAATCAGCTAATTCAATGAGTGAATACGTTAAAATGGTTGACAAATCGATAAATTAAACATACATTGTAATTAACAATTCATACAAAAATGCTAGGGATTAGGAGTGATCACATGCGTGTGGCAAATGATATTACCAAATTAATCGGTGAAACACCAATCGTGAAGTTAAACAATCTGACAGGCGAAGATTCAGCAGATGTTTATGTAAAACTTGAATTCATGAACCCAGGAAGCTCGGTAAAAGACCGGATTGCTGTAGCAATGGTTGAAGCTGCAGAAGAGTCGGGGGATTTAAAGCCCGGAGATACAATTATCGAGCCGACAAGCGGAAACACTGGAATTGGACTTGCGATGGTAGCAGCGGCAAGAGGGTATAAAGCTATTCTTGTCATGCCAGACACGATGAGTCAGGAGCGTCGTAATCTATTGCGCGCATATGGTGCTGAACTCGTTCTTACACCGGGCGCGGATGGAATGAAAGGCGCAATCGGTAAAGCTAATGAATTGAAGGAAGCGCACGGCTATTTCATGCCACAGCAGTTCGATAACCCGGCAAACCCGGAAATCCATGAAAGAACAACAGGAAAAGAGATCATCCGTCAAATGAAAGATGGTCTTGACGCATTCATTTCCGGTATTGGAACCGGTGGAACGATTACAGGTGCAGGTAGAGTGCTGAAATCTCACTTTGAAGGAGTGCAATTATTCGCTGTAGAACCAAAGGACTCCCCGGTGCTATCCGGCGGATCTCCGTCCCCGCATAAGATTCAAGGGATAGGTGCAGGATTTGTACCGAAAGTACTCGACACAGAGCTATACGATGGGGTCATTCAAATTGAGAATGACGAGGCGTTTGAAGTATCCCGTAAACTTGCAATTACAAATGGTATTCTCGGCGGAATTTCCTCCGGGGCAGCAGTGGCAGCAGCGCTAAAAGTTGCAGATAAGTTAGGTAAGGGTAAGAGGGTTTTGGCTATTTTACCAGACAATGGGGAACGTTACTTATCCACCGCACTATATCAATTTGATGAAGAATAAGAAGTTTGATGACGAGGATTAACAGATTGAATCTGTTAATCCTTTTTTTGTATAGAAGGTTATGAGGTGGAAACTGTGAATAACTATATATGCTAGCATTCTCTACGTTGGGTGCTATTCTTTTGTTTTTGGGGAATTAATAAAGTGAAACTTCATCCAGTGGGGGTATAACAGACCGTTAATACGTGATAAACAGATGCCTGTGTTTTAGGAATATGATAGGATATAGGAATAAAGTGATGATGAGGAGAAGGAGAAGGTATGATTTTAAAAACAAGAACGAAACAGTTGCATTTACAGGAGCGAACCCATATTATGGGAATCTTGAACGTAACCCCTGATTCCTTCTCGGACGGTGGCAGCTATACTACGGTGGAAAAGGCTGTTGCACAAGCAGTTCGAATGGTTGAAGAAGGGGCAGATATTATCGATATCGGTGGAGAATCGACTCGTCCTGGGCACATACCGGTTACGAGTGAAGAAGAGATCTTCCGGATTGTTCCAGTCATTCAAGCAATTAAAGCGAAAGTAGATGTGCCAATTTCGGTAGATACGTTTAAAGCAGATACAGCTGAAGCGGCAATTGAAGCTGGAGCGGATATCATTAACGACATATGGGGAGCAAAGAAAAATCCTGATATTGCTAAAGTTGCAGCGAAACATCAGGTACCAATTATATTGATGCATAACCGGACTGATGAAAATTACACCAATCTAATTGAGGATATGCTAGAGGACCTTAGAGAAAGTATTGCCATTGCTAAAGCGGCTGGTATCCCCAAAGAAAATATTATCCTTGATCCTGGAATTGGTTTTGCCAAGTCTAGAGAGGATGATTTACTCGTCATGCAGCAGCTAGAGCGATTCCAAGAACTTTCTTATCCATTGTTACTCGCAACATCGCGGAAACGAATGATTGGTCATATTCTTGACGTTCCACCGGCAGAGCGAGATACTGGCACAGGGGCAACAACTTGCCTCGGAATTGTAAAGGGTGTCCAAATGGTGCGGGTCCATAACGTCAAAATGAATGCAGAACTTGCAATGATGACAGACGCTATGCTTGGAAAAGGAGCTTATCATGGATAAAATAATTTTGAAGCAATTACAGTTCTACGGTTATCATGGTCTATTTCCTGAAGAGCGGAAACTTGGTCAGCGCTTTATGGTTGATCTTGAACTCTTTCTCGATTTGCAGCAGGCCGGTACAACGGATGCGATGGAGGATTCCGTTCATTACGGAGAAGTATTTAATATCGTTCAAAGCATTGTAGAGGGCGAACCGAAGAATCTGATTGAAACAGTTGCTGAAACGATTGCGAAGAGTCTACTCGAAAGTTTTCATTTGTTATCTGCCTGCCGTGTCCAGGTTATTAAACCGAATCCTCCGATTGATGGACAATATCACTCAGTCGCCGTAGAAATATATAGGGAGAAAAAATAATGAATAAAGTATATATCGCACTTGGAACAAATATCGAGCCGCGGGATTTCTATTTGAGTGAAGCTTTAAACTTACTAGAAGCACATGAATCAATCGCTATTCAACAGCGTTCCTCGATTTATGAAACCGAACCGGTCGGTTATTTAGACCAAGCTGATTTTTTAAATATGGTAATAGAAATCCAAACCTTGCTTGAACCGATTGAGTTATTGGATACGACACAAGGAATAGAGGAAAAGCTAGGCCGGACTCGGGATATCCGTTTCGGTCCCCGAACAATAGACCTTGACATTTTGCTCTATAATCAAGAAAATAGTACAGTAGACCGTTTAACATTGCCGCATCCGCGCATGTCCGAACGTGCCTTTGTGCTCGTTCCCCTTGCAGAAATTGCAGGTGATGTTATCTTGCCGGATACAGGTAATACTGTTCGGGAACAGCTAGCGGAACTTCCGCAGAAAGAGCTGGAGACGGTAAAGAAGATCTAGTTCAAAGAAGGGCTCTGCCGGTGTTTACTGGTAGGTTTTTCTTCGTTATGGTACGCTTAAATAAAATTCTAGGATAATTGATTGTTTACATATATCAAAGACAGGAGTGATTGATGGTGTCAGAAGAACTTACAGAACAAATGCAGGTGCGGAGAGATAAGTTGAAAGATTTACAAGACCGGGGCATTGATCCGTTCGGTGATAAGTTTGAAAGAACCGATTTAGCAGCGGATTTAATTGAAAAATATGATGTTTTTTCTAAAGCAGAGCTAGAGGAAAAAGCTATACCAGCAGTCGTCGCAGGTCGGATTATGACAAAACGCGGCAAAGGGAAAGCGAGCTTCACGCATATTCAAGATATGAGCGGTCAAATCCAAATCTACGTACGTAAAGACGAGGTTGGTGATGATGTTTATGAAATGTTTAAAACACTGGATCTTGGAGATATCATTGGGGTATCCGGTAAAATGTTTAAAACAAATACCGGAGAACTTTCTGTTCAAGCGGAAGAACTTCAATTAATGACGAAAGCTTTACGTCCCCTACCTGAGAAGTACCATGGGCTAAAAGATGTGGAACAACGTTATCGTCAGCGTTACCTAGATTTAATCACGAATCTTGAAAGTCGCGAAACTTTCATTCTACGCAGTAAAATCATTCAAGCGATGAGACAATATCTAAATGGCCAAGGATTTCTTGAGGTGGAAACGCCAATGATGCATAGTATCCCTGGTGGAGCGGCGGCACGTCCATTTATCACTCATCATAATGCACTCGACATTGAACTTTACATGCGAATTGCTATCGAGTTACATTTAAAACGACTCGTCGTTGGTGGAATGGAGAAAGTATATGAAATCGGGCGAGTCTTCCGTAATGAAGGAGTATCTACCCGTCATAACCCTGAATTTACGATGATTGAACTATATGAAGCATATGCAGACTATGAAGATATTATGCGACTTACAGAAAGCATGATTGCTCATATTGCACTTGAAGTGCTCGGCTCTACCGAAATCACATATGGAGATTACACAATCGAACTGAAGCCGGAATGGAAGAGACTCCATATGGCGGATGCGGTGAAAGAAGCAACCGGGGTTGACTTCCGTGAGCAACTGTCAGATGACGAGGCGCGTAAGTTGGCGAAAGAACATAATGTAAAGATTACAGAAAATATGACATTCGGACACATTTTAAATGAATTCTTCGAGCAAAAAGTAGAAGATACACTCATTCAACCTACATTTATCTACGGTCACCCAGTAGAAGTGTCACCGTTAGCAAAAACAAATAAAGAGGATCCTCGTTTCACAGATCGCTTTGAGCTATTCATTGTTGGTCGTGAACATGCAAATGCCTTTAGTGAATTGAACGATCCAATGGAACAACGCAAACGTTTCGAAGACCAAGTTGCTGAAAGAGATGCAGGAAACGATGAAGCCCACTTAATGGATGAAGATTTTATTGAGGCATTAGAATATGGCTTACCACCTACCGGAGGATTAGGAATAGGAATAGACCGTTTAGTAATGTTACTGACCAATGCACCATCCATTCGTGATGTCTTGTTATTCCCGCAAATGCGTACGAAATAAATATAAAAGGAATATCCAGTTTACTTTCATAGTAAGCTGGGTATTTTATTTTGTATTTGTTTCTTAGGTAATATATATAGGAAGGAAAAGTTTCTAGGTATTTTTTAAAAAAATGTCCTTGCATTTAAAACTCAAACATGATACATTTATATTCGTTGCCAAAACAGCTGCAACGGATTAAATGGAAACAGCGAAAAAGATTTGAAGAAAGTTGTTGACATAATTTTTCTAACGTGGTATATTAGAAAAGTCGCCGTTAGGAAACGGCAAACAA